>JBLHZH010000057.1:0-9555 GCA_047629695.1 Rhodoferax sp. | reverse complement strand
ACTCCCTGGGGTGCCAGACTGGCGACTGGCAACTGGTGCCTGAAGACTATATTGCCCTGCAGGTTGAAACGCTACTTCACGGCCTGGGCAACGCCCTGGCCCAGCCCGGTTCGACTATTTAGGCAGCAAAAAAACAACTATTCCGCGCCTACGACTTCTCGTCGTTGCGAGCGCAGCGCGGCAATCCAGAAGGTCATGGACTGCAACGGCCTTCGGACTCGCAGAGTCGACGTTTCCCCGCAGCTCTCCAAACCACTTAATTTTTAACATGAAAAAAAGCTTGAAATGGCTAATTCCTAGCCTGATCGCCGCCTTGCTGGTGGCGGCGGGCTGGCGCACGCTGTCTCTGCGCCAAAGCCAAAAAACAGCAGGACAGGCGGCGTCCTCTGCACCGAAAGCAGAATCCATCGTGGTCTTGCTGGCCAGCGACTTGGTGGCGATCAAAAGCGTTGAGTTGCACCAGGGTCTGGCGATTTCCGGCAGCCTACGGGCCGTCAATTCGGCCTGGATCAAGGCCCGGGTCGCCGGGGAGTTGCAAGGGCTGAGCGTGCGCGAAGGCGACCCGGTGCAGGCCGGCCAGGTAATCGCACGGGTCGATGCCGCCGAGTTCCAGGCCCGCGTGCGTCAGGCCCAGCAGCAAGCCGCTGCCGCCCGAGCCCAGGTCGACATTGCCCAGCGAAGTTTTGACAACAACAACTCGCTGGTCAAGCAGGGTTTTATCTCCAAAACAGCGCTGGAATCCTCACTGGCTGCCCTGGCAGGCGCTGAGGCCAATTTTCAGGCGGCCCAGGCCGGCGTCGATGTAGCAACCAAATCCTTGCAGGACACAGTATTGCGGGCGCCGATAACCGGCCTAATCGCGCAGCGCTTGGCGCAAAGTGGCGAGCGGGTAGCGATTGATGCGCGGATCGTCGAAATCGTCGACCTCAGCCGTCTCGAACTTGAAGCCACCCTGAGCCCCAGCGACTCGCTCGCAGTACGGGTCGGGCAACAGGCGCAATTGTCAATTGAAGGGGCCAGCCAGCGCGTGGCGGCCAGCGTAGTGCGCATCAACCCGAGCGTCGTTAGCGGCAGCCGGGCGGTGCTGGCTTATCTGGCACTGGCGCCCAGCCCCGGCCTGCATCAGGGCTTGTTTGCGCAGGGCACACTGGCCACCGGCAGCACGCGCACGCTGGCAGTGCCACTGGACGCGGTACGCACCGACAAACCGCTGCCATATGTGCAAGTGGTCAGCCAGGGACAGGTGACGCATCAAACGGTGCAACTCGGGCTGCGCGGCGAGGACCATGGCCAGGCCCTGGTGGGTATCCAGGGCGTACCAGAAAACACCCTGGTTCTGAGCGGCACCGTCGGGGCCCTGCGCGCCGGCAGCCGGGTTCAAACCCCAGCGTCTGCGCCTTAGGAAGCAGGTCCCAATGACGAACACGTTACGGCACACTGGAAGTCAAGGACTGCCACGGCCTACGGCCACGCAAAGACGATTGTTTATTGATTATTTTCAGGTGACTTAAGCCATGTGGTTCACGCGCGTCAGTCTTAAAAATCCAGTCTTTGCCACGATGATGATGCTGGCCTTGGTGGTGCTGGGTCTGTTCTCGCTGCAGCGCCTGCAGGTCGACCAGTTTCCCAATATTGACTTCCCCGTGGTGGTGATCACCACCGACTACCCCGGTGCCTCGCCCGAGATCGTGGAGAGTGAGGTCTCCAAGAAAATCGAGGAGGGCGTCAACTCAATCGCCGGTATCAACGCCCTGACCTCGCGCAGTTATGAGGGCCAGTCGGTCGTCATCATCGAGTTTGGTCTGCACATTGACGGACGTAAGGCGGCAGACGATGTACGCGAAAAAGTCGCGGCCGTGCGGCCCAGCCTGCGCACTGAGGTGAAGGAGCCACGCGTCCTGCGCTTTGACCCAGCAGCGCGTGCCATCTGGTCGGTGGCGGTATTGCCCGACAGCACAGCCGGCACGGCGCCCGCCCTGTCGGCGGTTGAGCTGACCAACTGGGCCGAGCAGACCTTGAGCAAACGGCTGGAGAACGTTCGCGGTGTCGGCTCGGTCACGGTAGTGGGTGGCACCCGACGCGAGATCAATATCTACCTCAATCCACAGTCGCTTGAATCCTTTGGCATCACACCCGATGAAGTGGTGGCCGCTGTGCGCTCTGAAAACCAAGACTTGCCAGTGGGCGCCATTCACACCCTGGCGCAGGAACGGGTGGTGCAGATCAGCGCCCGCATGCTGCGCCCAGAAGACTTCGGCAACATCATCGTAGCGCGCCGAGGCGCTGGCGTGACAGCCCAGAACGGCGGCGGCACACCGGTGCGCCTGAGTCAGGTGGCTCAAGTGGTAGACGGCGCGCAGGAGGTCGAGAGTCTGGCGCTCTACAACGGTCAACCCACGCTGCTGCTCAATGTGCAAAAAGCCCAGGACGAAAATACCATTGCGGTGGTCGACGGTCTGCAAAAAACACTGGCCGAGCTGCAATTGCAGCTGCCCCCCGGCGTACGTCTGACACCGATTACCGATGGTTCGCGCCAGATTCGCGTGTCAGTGGAGAATGTGCGCAGCACCTTGATTGAGGGCGGCTTGCTGACCGTACTGATTGTGTTTTTATTTCTAAACTCGTGGCGCTCCACCGTCATTACCGGCCTGACGCTGCCGATTGCGCTGATCGGCACCTTTCTCTTCATGAACCTGTTTGGCTTCACCATCAACATGATCACCCTGATGGCCCTGAGCCTGTGCGTGGGTTTGCTGATTGACGATGCCATTGTGGTACGCGAGAACATCGTGCGCCATGTGCAAATGGGCAAAACGCCTTACCAGGCTTCGCTGGACGGCACTCAGGAAATTGGCCTAGCGGTGCTCGCCACCACGTTGTCGATCGTTGCGGTATTTCTGCCCATCGGCTTCATGGGCGGCATCATTGGCAAGTTTTTTCATGAGTTTGGCATCACCATCGTGGCCGCCGTGATGATTTCGATGTTTGTCAGCTTCACGCTCGACCCAATGTTGTCAAGCCTCTGGCACGACCCCAGCATTGAAGCCCATGGTCGGCGTGGCAATACGCTTTACGACAAAACCCTGGGCCGTGTCACCGGCGCGTTGGACCGGGCGACCGAGTGGCTGATCGACGCCTACCAATTCATTTTGCGCTGGGCGCTGGCGCACAAACTAAGTACCGTGGGGCTGGCCCTGGCCATCTTTATTAGCAGTATTTTCATGGTACCGCTGCTGGGTACCGAGTTTGTGCCCAAATCTGACTTCTCGGAGACTTCGCTGACCTTCAACACCCCGGTCGGCTCCTCGCTCGAAGTCACACAGGCCCGGGCGCAGCAGGTAGATGCCATCATTCGCGAGTTTCCCGAGGTCAGCTACACCCTGACCACCATCAACACGGGCAGTGCCCAGGGTAAAATGAACGCCAGCATCTACATCCGTCTGGTGGACCGCAAAGCGCGCCAGTTGAGTGTGGACGCCATGTCGGTGGTGCTGCGAGAGCGCCTCAAGACGGTAGCCGGCATCACCGTCACCCACGTCGGCCTGCTGGATTCGATCGGCGGTCAGAAGCAGATCCTATTCTCGCTGCAGGGGCCCGACACCGCTGAGCTGACGCGCCTGACGGCCCTGGCGCTGGCCAAAATTAGTCCGGTGCCCGGCCTAGTCGACGTGGACGCCAGCGCCAAGCCCGACAAGCCCACGCTGGCCATAGAGATCAAACGCGACGTGGCATCGGACCTGGGCCTAAGTGTGACCAAAGTCGGGGCCGCGCTGCGCACCTTGGTTGCCGGGCAAACGGTCGGCAACTGGCGCGCCCCCGACGACCAGGCCTATGACGTCATCGTCCGACTGGCTCCACAAGCCCGCAGCAGCCTCAAAGCGATTTCGAGGCTAGCGTTCCCGGTCGGCAGCAATGCTGATGGCAGTCCGCGCATGGTACGCCTGAATCAGGTCGCAGAGCTTCGCGAAGCCACCGGCCCCAACCAGATCAACCGGCGCGACATGATGCGCGAGGTCGCCATTAGCGGCAATGTAGCGGGGCGCTCCGGCGGCGAAGTAGCCGCCGACGTCAAGCGCGCGATGGACAGCATCGCCCTGCCACCGGGATACAGCTACAAGTTCAACGGCGCCACCAAGGACATGGCCGAAGCCTTTGGCTACGCGATCTCGGCTCTGGTGCTGGCGATCGTGTTCATCTACATGATTCTGGCCAGCCAATTCAAGAGCTTTTTGCAACCCCTGGCCCTGATGACCGCACTGCCACTGACCCTGATTGGCGTGGTGCTGGCGCTGCTACTGTTCAACTCCACCCTATCGATGTTCTCGGTCATTGGCGTGGTGATGTTGATGGGTCTGGTCACCAAAAATGCTATTTTGCTGGTGGACTTTGCCATCCGCGCCCGCACCGAAGGCCTGAGCCGGCATGACGCCCTGCTGCTGGCAGCCAAGGTCCGGTTGCGCCCGATCCTCATGACGACACTGGCGATGGTTTTTGGCATGGTGCCACTGGCCTTTGCCCTGTCCGAAGGGGCCGAGATGCGCGCACCGATGGGCCAGGCCGTTATTGGCGGCGTCATCACCTCCTCGCTGCTGACCCTGGTGGTAGTCCCAGTGGTGTACTGCTATATGGATGATCTGGCGCAATGGCTTACCGGCCTCTGGCAACGCGCAGGCAAGCCACTTGAAAGCGACGCCGGGTAAAATTTATCATCACTGACCCCTATACCCCCTGGAGTAAAATAAAATGAACCTCGAACAAGCCCGCTTCAACATGATCGAACAGCAAATTCGTCCTTGGGACGTGCTCGACACCGATGTGCTGCACCTTTTGTCGGTCGTGAAACGGGAAAACTTTGTTCCCCTGGTCCACAAAGCCTTGGCATTTGCCGACATGGAAATTCCTCTGGGCCACGGCCAGGCCATGCTGGCTCCCCGGGTTGAAGCCCGCATGCTACAAGATGTCGCCGTTCAGGCAGGCGACAAAGTGCTGGAGATCGGCACCGGCTCAGGCTATATGGCGGCCTTACTGGCGCAACGCGCAGAGCGTGTTATCTCGCTTGAAATCAACCCGGAACTGGCGCAACTGACGCGCAGCCACCTACAACAGGCTGGCATTCACAATGTCGAGGTGCGTCAGGCCGACGGCGTGACGGGTGCGCCGGGCGACGCCCCGTTTGATGTCATCGTGCTGAGCGGTTCGGTGGCCGAGGTACCGCCCAGCCTGCTGGCCCAACTCAAAGTGGGCGGCCGGCTGATCGCCATTGTGGGCGACGAGCCCGTGATGTGTGCCACGCTGATCACCCGCACCGGTGAGACCGGTTACGTCACACGCCAGCCCTGGGACACCGTGGCGGCGCGCCTACTTAATTTTCCAACCCCTTCCAACTTCCGGTTTTAACGCCATGATTGAACAAATTCACCCCGCTCAATTGTCCGACTGGCTGGCGCAGGCCCGCACCCACGGCAGCCCCTTGGTGCTCGATGTGCGTGAACCCCATGAACTGGCGATGGCCCACATTGAGGCCGATGGCTTTGAATTGCTGACCATCCCCATGGGCGTGATTCCGCCCCGTCTCCATGAACTGGACCCGGCCCAGCCGATTGCCTGCCTGTGCCACCACGGTATGCGCAGCATGCAGGTCGCCAGCTTTCTGAAAGCGCGGGGCTTTGAACATGTAGCCAACATTGTCGGCGGCATCCACGCTTGGTCGGCCGAACTGGACCCCCGCGTTCCGCGTTATTGAGTGTCACTGTAGATTTATTCAAGGCCTCCCATGAAAACGTTTCGTTTGTTACCCCTATTGGTCGCCATCAGCGCGGCACTGGTCGTGCCGCTGCAGGCACAGGCCCAGAGCCTGATCGACCTTTACACCTCAGCGCGAGGCTTTGATGCCGCCTATCAGGCGTCCAAATCGCTCTTTGAGGCCACGCTGGCGCGAGCCGACCAAGCCCGGTCGGCCATTTTGCCGAGTGCCAACCTGGGGCTCGGAGTATCACGCTCCTCGCAGGACCTCACTCCGAATGGCAGCAACACCGTGAGCCGCTCCTACGGCGCCGAAAACGCCACCCTGAGCGCCTCACAACCGCTCTACCGACCGGGCAACTGGGCCGGTTACCGGCAGGGACTCAAGCAAATAGATATCGCCCAGGCACAACTCGCCAGCGCCAACCAGGACTTGATCATTCGCGTCAGCCAGACCTACTTTGACGTGCTGGCCTCCAAAGACAGCCTAACCTTTGTGCAAGCCCAGAAAGCCGCTGTAGCGGAACAACTGGCCTCCGCCAAGCGCAACTTTGAAGTCGGCACCGCCACCATCACCGACACGCGTGAGGCGCAGGCCCGTTTTGACCTAGTGGGGGCACAGGAAATTGCCGTTGAGAACGACCTGCTGGTCAAGAAAATTGCGCTTGACCAGTTGGTTGGCCGCTCCAACACCCAGCCGCAAGCACTGGCCCAACCGCTGCGTCTGCCAGCCCTGCTGCCCAACGATGTGAATGTCTGGGTACAACAGTCCGAGGCATCACACCCCACCATTCGGCAAAGCCAGATTGCATTGGACGTGGCACGGCTTGAAATCGACAAGGCCGAAGCCGGCCATAAACCGACGCTGGACCTGGTTGCCAGTTATGGCGCGGTGCGCAACATCGATGGCACCGCCACCAGCACGACCACCGTCGGCTCGCGCGTCAATGTCGGCTCGGTCGGCCTAGCCCTGAACTTGCCTTTGTTTGCAGGTTTCTACACCCAAAACCGCATACGGGAAACGCTGTCGCTCGGAGAAAAAGCCCGCAACGACCTTGAAGGTGCGCGCCGCGCGGTCGCTCTGGGCACACGCACGGCCTTCTTTGGCGTGCTATCGGGTCAAGGTCAGGTCAAGGCACTGGAAGCGGCCGAAGCCTCCAGCCAGAGCGCGCTGGACGCCAACAAATTAGGGTATCAGGTGGGCGTGCGCATCAATATCGACGTCCTCAACGCACAAAGCCAACTGTTCCAGACCAAGCGTGATCTGGCCCGTGCCCGTTATGACGTGCTGGTCGGCGGCCTGCGCCTGCGCCAGGCCAACGGCAGCCTAACAGCCGACGACTTACAAAGTGTCAACCGTCTTCTGGTCCAATAAGGCCAGCATCGCAGTCACCGTGTGATCCACGGCGCCGCGGTGGGCGCCGGCAAAGTCGCTGGCGGCTTGGGCACGACTGACGCGACGTGCCGGGTCGACCACCAGGGCTGACGCAAGCGTTACACCTTCAGCCATATCGGCCACCCGCAAGGCCGCGCCGCTGACCTCGGCCAGCGCGGCGACCTCGGCAAAATTAAAGGTATGCGGCCCCATCACCACCGGACAAGCACAGGCGGCGGCTTCAATCAGGTTTTGCCCGCCCAGCGGCGCAAAACTGCCACCCAATAAGGCGACATCGGCCAGACCATAATAAAGGGCCATGTCACCCAGTGAGTCACCCAGCCAGAGCAGGGGCCGGGCCGGGTCAGCCGGGTCGCACCCTGCCAGCGGCGGTCCGTCAGACCAGCTGCTGCGCCGCGAGACCGCAAACCCATAGGATGCCGACAGTGCAGCCACTGCCTCAAAGCGCTGCGGATGGCGTGGCACGATCAGCCATTGAACCGCCGACGCGGTGGTCTCACCGGCTGCCACTGAAGAAGCCAGAATTTCCAGCAACGCCGCCTCTTCGCCTTCACGCGAGCTGGCAAACATCAGCACCGGGCGGGCGGTCCGGGCGTTCCAGGCGCGTCCAGCCGCGAGTTGTACGACATTGAGCGTGGCATCAAACTTGAGGTTGCCAAAGACCCCTTGCACCTGAGCACCGAGTTGGCGCAGACGCAAAGCATCATCTTCCGTCTGCGCCCAGACCGCGCTCAGCGCACGCAGCGCTGGGCGCGACAACCAGGCCAGCCGCTGCGCCTGACGCCGTGATTTTTCGCTCATACGGGCATTGGCCAGCACCAGCGGCACCTGCCGATGCTGGCAACCAGCGACCAGATTAGGCCATAACTCGGTCTCCATCAGCAGCCCCAAGCACGGGTTAAAGTGCCTCAAAAAGCGTGCAACCGCGCCCGGCGTGTCCCAAGGCTGCCAAGTCTGGATGTCGCCTGGCTGTAGCAACTCGGCACCAGCAGCACGGCCACTGGCGGTGCCATGGGTCAACAACAAACGCATACCAGGCAGGCGCTCGCGCAAACGCACAATCAGCACTGCCGCAGCGCGCGTCTCGCCCAGTGAGACCGCGTGGACCCAGAGTGTGTTGCCATCGGCCGGCAGCGGTGGCAAAAGGTAGCGGCCAAAGCGTTCTTCTACAGCCTCCAGGTAACCGGGCTCCTGCCGACCCCGGCGTCGCAGTTTGCGCCGCATAAAAGACTGGGCCAGCCACATGAAGCAGCTATAGAGCCAGCGCGTCATTCGGTAGGGGTCGCATAAATGACGGCCTGCCAGGCCTGCCAGACCGCATTCACCAAAGGCGTAGGTTGTGCAAATACGCTGCATTGATGGGTGCCCGGCGTTGGTTCTGGCCCGGTGCGCCAGGCGGTGTCAAAGTTGTACAGTTGTACGTGGGGTAAATCGAGTGCGACGGCAATATGGCTCAGGCCACTGTCCACGCCCACTACCCCGGCGCAGGCGGCGAGCGCATCGGTCAAGGCGTCCAGCCCAAGTCGCGGCCATACGACGACTTGGCGCAGCCCTGCGGCAATCGCTTGGGCAAACTGCTGCTCTTCATGGCTGCCGTGCGGCAGAGCTACGGCATAACCACTGTCATTCAGACGCTGGCCCAGATCCTGCCAGCTGGCCAGCGACCACTGCTTGTTGGCGCGCGAGGTGCCGTGCACCAGCGCCACCACGCCTTTCGGACTGACGCCCACACCCGGGCTGTTAAGCGCCAAAGGCGTCTGCTTTGTGCGAGCCAGCAGGCCATAGGTCAATGTGGACGGCAGCGCGTAGCCTAGCGCCTGCGCGCAGACCTGACGCGAGCGTGCCACAGCATGGGTATGCATCGGCAACGTCAGGGCGACATCGGCGACCCAGCGGGCCGGCGCCTCAAAGCTGGAGCCCTCGGTGGCGTGGGCCAGGCCGTAGCGCTTGCCGGCAGGCGTCAGCCGCGCCAGCCAGCCAATCAACGCCGACTTACTCAGGCCCTGCAGGTCAATCACTGCGTCATAAGACTCGCGCTGCAGTTCGATTTTAAAAGCGCGCCAGGCCTGGCGTGTCGGTGCCGACAGGGGCGACTTGCGCCAGCGCCGCAACTCGCAGGTAATCACCCGTTGCACGCCGTCACAGCGCTGCACCAGCGGGGCAAAGCCGCGCTCCACCACCCAGTCGATCTGCGCCTCAGGGTAGGCGCGGCGGATATCCTGTAGCGCCGGCATGGCATGCACCACGTCACCCAGCGACGAGAGCTTGACTATCAGAATCTTCACCGGCTGCACCGCCCGGCCCGCACCAGCGGCTTCAATGGGCGGCGGCGTCCAGCACGGCATCGGGTTTGACGGTGCGCAACAGCGCCAGCATCTCGGTTTCAATGCGGTGCAATGCATCGGGCGTATGGCCCT
>JBLHZH010000056.1:0-9558 GCA_047629695.1 Rhodoferax sp. | reverse complement strand
GCCGACCTTGGAGATGCCGCCCATTTTCTGGATGTCTTCCAGCATGTTCAAGCAGGCCTCGTTGGCGCCGCCGTGTGCCGGGCCCCACAGGCAGGCCACGCCTGCCGCAATGGCGGCGAACGGATTAGTGCCGGAACTGCCACACAGGCGCACAGTCGAGGTCGACGCATTCTGCTCGTGGTCGGCGTGCAGCACAAAGATGCGGTCCAGTGCACGCTCGATCACGGGGTTCACTACATACTCTTCGCACGGCGTGGCGAACATCATGTGCAGGAAGTTGCCAGCGTAGCTCAGCTCGTTCTTGGGATACATGTAGGGCTGACCCGCGTTGTACTTGTAGGCCATCGCGACCAGCGTCGGCATCTTGGCAATCAGACGAATCGCCGAGATTTCACGGTGTTCCGGGTTGTTAATGTCTGTGCTGTCATGATAAAAAGCGGATAGTGCGCCGACCAGACCTGTCAGAATCGCCATCGGATGGGCGTCACGGCGGAAGCCGCGCAAGAAAAACTGCATCTGCTCGTGCACCATGGTGTGATTGGTCACACGATGGGTGAATTCGACTTTGCCAGCCGCGTCGGGCAGGTTGCCGTACAACAGTAGGTGACAGGTTTCCATGAAGTCACAGTTGGTAGCCAACTGCTCGATCGGGTAGCCGCGGTACAGCAGTTCACCTTTGTCGCCATCAATATAGGTGATGGCGGACTGGCAGGAGGCCGTGGACAAAAATCCGGGATCATAAGTGAACATGCCGGTTTGAGCATAAAGCTTACGGATGTCCACAACATCGGGGCCAACACTGCCTTGGTAGACCGGCAGGTCAACACTGGGGCTGCCGTTGCTGAACGACAGGGTGGCTTTGTTCTCAGTCAATTCCATTAATAACCTTTCAGCGGGGTGTTTTCAACATATTTAAAACTTCACGGACATCATCCCGGTCCAGATCGGTATCGACTTGCGCAATCGTTTTGCGTGCCAAATGCAGATCCAGCAGGTCATTGTCGCTAAGCTCCATTAAAGCGCTCATACCTTGCGATTGCTTGACGGTCAACGTCATTTCGAAGCGTTGAAAGAAGCGCTCGATAAAAATGTCATTTTCAAGCAGGCCGCGGCGGCATCGCCATTTCAGCTTGCTCAGAGCGCGCTTGTCGATCAAGTCATCGGCGGCTGGCTTAGCAGGGTCTTGCATGGGTTAAACGGTACGCAGGACCATCATCTCTTTGATCTTACCGATTGCCCGAGTGGGGTTAAGTCCTTTGGGGCAGACGTCCACGCAATTCATGATGGTGTGGCAACGGAACAAGCGGTAGGGGTCCTCCAAGTTGTCCAGACGTGCGCCAGTCGCCTCGTCGCGGCTGTCCGCAATGAAACGGTAGGCTTGCAGCAGACCGGCGGGGCCGACAAACTTGTCAGGATTCCACCAGAAACTGGGGCAGGCGGTGGAGCAACTGGCGCACAAAATACACTCGTATAAGCCATTGAGCTCGTCGCGCTCTTCTGGACTCTGCAGTCGCTCTTTTTCAGGCGGCACGTTGTCGTTGATCAGGTAGGGCTTGATCGAGTTGTATTGTTTGAAGAACTGCGTCATGTCGACGATCAGATCGCGCACCACTGGCAGGCCTGGCAGTGGCTTCAAGACAATGTTGCCCTTCAGGGTCAGCATATTGGTCAGGCAGGCTAATCCGTTTTTGCCATTGATGTTCATGGCATCCGAGCCGCAAACCCCTTCGCGGCAGGAGCGGCGGAAGGTAATGCTGGGGTCTTGTGCCTTGAGTTTCATCAGGGCGTCAAGCAGCATGCGCTCGCTACCGTCGAGTTCAACTTCGATGGTTTGCATGTAGGGCTTGGCGTCGGTATCGGGATCGTAGCGGTAAATCTGGAAGGTACGTTTTGCCATGGTGTTCTCGCTTGTTTGGTTCGCTTTGCGTTAGAAGCTGCGCACGGTCAGTGCCACGGATTCAACGGTCAGCGGTTTCATCTGCACTGGTTTGTAGGTCAGTGAGTTGTCGGCGCTGTGCCACAGCGTGTGCTTATGCCATTCGACATCGTTGCGGCCATTGGGGTTTTGCGGGCTGTCACCGTAATCGTTAACCGAATGCGCACCCCGGCTTTCATGGCGAGCTGCAGCCGAGACGATGGTGGCCTGCGCGGCTTCTATCAGATTCTCGACTTCCAGGGCTTCAATCCGTGCAGTATTGAAGATTTTGGACTTGTCTTTGAGGTTAATCGAGTTGACGCGTTCCCGCATGGCGGCAATTTTGGCGACACCTTCGTCCATGCTGGTCTGGGTCCGAAAGACGCCTGCATGTTGCTGCATGATGCTGCGAATGTCGTTGGCCACATCCTGCGCGTACTCGCCGCTGGTGGCTGCGTCCAGTCGTGCAATGCGTGCCAGTGCGGCATCGGCCGCATCGGCCGGCAGGGGCTTGTGCTCGGTCGTTGTTTTATTGAATTCAACAATATGGTTACCGGCAGCACGGCCAAACACCAGCAAGTCGAGCAGGGAGTTGGTGCCTAGGCGGTTGGCGCCGTGCACGCTGACACAGGAGCATTCACCCACCGCATACAGACCATTAACAACCACACTTTTGTTGTCGGCGTTCTGCGTGACGACCTGGCCGTGGATGTTGGTCGGAATGCCACCCATCTGGTAGTGGATGGTGGGTACCACGGGAATCGGCTCCTTGGTGATGTCGACGTTGGCAAAATTGTGGCCAATCTCGAACACCGAAGGCAGGCGCTTCATGATGGTCTCGGCGCCCAGATGGGTCATGTCGAGGTTGATGTAGTCCTTGTTGGGACCGCAGCCACGACCTTCCTTGATCTCTTGGTCCATGCAGCGTGACACATAGTCACGTGGCGCCAGATCTTTGTAGGCTGGGGCATAGCGTTCCATGAAGCGTTCGCCATTGCTGTTGCGCAAAATAGCGCCTTCGCCGCGGCAGCCTTCGGTCAGCAGCACGCCAGCGCCATGTACACCGGTCGGGTGGAATTGCCAAAATTCCATGTCTTCCAGTGGAATGCCGGCACGAGCTGCCATACCCAGACCGTCGCCGGTGTTGATGTAGGCATTCGTCGACGCGGCAAAAATACGGCCAGCACCGCCGGTGGCAAGCAATGTAGTTTTGGCTTCAAAAATATGCACGTCACCGGTTTCCATTTCCAGTGCGCTGACGCCCACGACATCGCCGTCAGCGTCGCGGATTAGGTCCATTGCCAACCACTCAACGAAGAAGCTGGTTTTTTCTTTGACGTTTTGCTGGTAAAGCGTGTGCAGCATGGCGTGGCCGGTACGGTCAGCAGCAGCGCAGGCGCGTTGGACCGGTTTTTCGCCGTAGTTGGCTGTGTGGCCACCAAACGGGCGTTGGTAAATGGTACCGTCCGGGTTACGGTCAAATGGCATGCCCATGTGCTCTAGGTCATAGACCACTTTGGGGGCTTCACGGCACATGTATTCGATAGCGTCTTGGTCCCCGAGCCAGTCGGAACCTTTAACGGTGTCGTAAAAATGATAGTGCCAGTTGTCTTCTGCCATATTACCCAGGGAGGCACCGATGCCGCCCTGCGCTGCCACGGTATGCGAGCGTGTCGGGAATACTTTGGAGAGCACGGCGACGTTCAGGCCGGCGCGTGCCAGTTGCAGCGATGCGCGCATGCCGGAGCCACCGGCACCGACGATAACAACGTCAAATTTGCGCTTGGGAAGTTTTGAGGTAGCGGTCATAATTTAGGTTGATTCTTGTGAGTCAGATGTGGCCAGAAAAGACTTGATTTGAATTAAAGGCGCCACAGTGCCTGTATGCTCCAGCCCGCGCAGGCAACAAGCCAGACGATAGTGAAGACTTGCAGGGTCAGGCGCAGTCCGACAGGTTTGATGTAGTCCATCCAGATGTCACGCATACCAACCCAAATATGGTAAAGCATGGCGACGATCACAGTAAAGGTCAGGGCTTTCATCCACTGTGATGAAAAAATGCCAGCCCAGAGTTCGTAGCCGATCGGGCCTTTACTGAACAGGACTTGCGCCAGAACCAGCAGCGTGAAAAGAGCCATTAAGGTGGCGGTGACCCGTTGGCCCAACCAGTCGCGCAGACCGTAGTGAGCGCCGACAACGATGCGCTTGGAGCCGTAATTGACAGACATGGTGCTTCCTTTAATTCAGTTGGGGAGCGTTGCGTTCGCGTAGCGGAGACGCGTAGCTCTGCAAATTTTTAATTTTTAATAGATACCAAATAGCTTGGCGCCGAGGGCGAACGTCAGACCAATGCTGGCAGCCAGTGTGAAAACGGCTGAGGAATGGCCGAATTCTTTGCTGACAGCGTCATGGTGGGTGTCCATCCAGAGGTGGCGGACACCCGAAATAAAGTGGTGCAGAGAGGCCCAGATTAAGGCCAGTGCGACCAATTTCCAGAGGAAACCGGGCAAGCCCAACATCCCAATGTTGAACACGGATTTGAATTTTGAGAATGAGATTTCGGAAGAAATCGAATTGTCAAACATCCAGATGATGAAGGGCATCAAAAGAAACATGATGGCTCCGCTAACGCGGTGCAAGATAGACACGAAGCCGGCCAGGGGCAGGCGGTACGTAGGTAAATCTTTGAAAGCGTTAATATTACGGAACTCGGGACGCTTTTTTGCTGCGGTTGTCGCTGATTCGGACATGCTTGGCTTTCTATGTTTTGAGTAACTGCTTGGTAACTGATTAAAACCAGTTACCCAGAAATTCTATTGCAATGCAGCATGAATCTTCGGCTGCACGCACCAAAGGTGAAAATTTTTGTTTTGAATCTGTCATTCAATTCTCTTTTTTAGTTTGATGAACGTTGATATGTTTGCTTTAAATGAGGACTTCGATTGCGGCTTAACCACACCATTGTGGGCAGAAGTGGCATTGCACAAAGCCCCTCTAAGCCATATTGTTTAGTTTTTGTCAACTACTGTCCTTGGCGTTTTGTTGACATAAAGTTTATTTTTTAACTCAGTGTGTTGTGGTAGTGGTGTGTGTCGGTACGGTAGTACCCGCGCCGCAGTTCCATGGGAACATCTTCGTAGGTGTAAGCAATGCGCTCAACACTTAACAATGGCGTACCTGATGCTACTTTTAGCAGCAGGTCACGTCCGTCCGAGGCGGGATCAGCCCGTATCCGCTCTTCAGCCCGAACCATGCGCATATTGAACTCGGTCTCGAACAGGGCGTACATGGGTCCGTGGTAATTGGCCAGGCGTTCGGCTGTCAAACCTTTGAAGGGCGCGGCGGGCAGCCAGATATCTTCCAGAATGGTCGGGACACCCGAGAAACTCAGAACGCGTCGAACTTGCAAAACCGCATCTCCGGTGCGTAGCGCCAGAGCGCGGGCGACATCAGCACTGGCGTGGGAACGCCGGCACGCCACAATATCGCGCTGAGCCGCACCTTCGCTGCCGGGCGGGCCGTTATCGGGCACCAGTTTTAAAAATCGGAATTGCACATATTGCTCAGCATGGGTCGCAACAAAAGTGCCTTTGCCCTGGCGTCGCAACAGCAGGTGCTCGGCGGCCAGTTCGTCGATGGCTTTGCGCACCGTACCCTGACTGACGCGAAAGCGGGCTGCCAATTCCATTTCACTGGGAATGGCTTCACCCGGCTTCCATTCGCCTAGGCGCAGACTGTTCAGGATCAGGCCTTTGATCTGCTGGTACAGGGGGCTGAATGCGGGCGTCAATGGGGGGTTGGCGGACGCACCGCTAACGGCGTGGTCGGGGGTCTGCTCTGAGGTGAAGTCGGGCGTTGATGGCATGGTTTAGGGACACAGCGCAAATGTTAAAAACATGTTGAATCATATCTTATATAAGACATAAGACAAGTTGACGAATCGACGTTTAACGGAGTAGACTAATGCCCATTCCGTTGAGCGCAAACAAACCGTTTGGGCCCAACCCCTACAAGTTTTACAACACTTCTGGAGTTTCCCCATGAGCAAAAAACCTGTCCGCGTAGCCGTCACCGGTGCCGCAGGTCAAATTGGCTATGCCATCCTGTTCCGTATCGCTTCTGGCGAAATGCTGGGCAAAGACCAACCCGTGATTTTGCAACTGCTGGAAGTTCCATTCGAGAAACCCCAGCAAGCGCTTCAGGGTGTGATGATGGAGTTGCAGGATTGCGCCTTCCCGTTGCTGGTCGGCATGGAAGCTCATGGCGACCCGATGACTGCTTTCAAAGACGTGGATTACGCCTTGCTGATTGGCTCGCGTCCCCGGGGTCCGGGCATGGAGCGCGCTGAATTGCTGGCTGTGAATGCTGAAATTTTCACCGCCCAAGGCAAGGCCTTGAATGCTGTTGCCAGCCGTGACGTCCGTGTGCTGGTGGTCGGTAACCCCGCCAACACCAATGCCTACATCGCTATGAAGAGCGCGCCTGATCTGCCACGTAAAAACTTCACGGCCATGTTGCGCCTAGACCATAACCGTGCCCTGAGCCAGATTGCCAGCAAGACCGGTAAGGCTGTCGCCGATATCGAAAAGTTGGCCGTGTGGGGCAACCATTCGCCCACGATGTATGCAGACTACCGCTTTGCGACGGTCAACGGTGCCAGTGTCAAAGATATGATCAATGATCAGGAATGGAACGCCAACACCTTCCTGCCTACGGTGGGCAAGCGTGGTGCCGCTATCATTGCTGCACGCGGCGTATCGTCAGCGGCCTCGGCTGCCAATGCCGCTATTGACCACATGCGTGACTGGGCGCTGGGCACCAATGGCAAGTGGGTCACTATGGGTATCCCTTCTGACGGCCAGTACGGCATTCCCAAAGACACCATGTTCGGTTTTGCTGTGACCTGTGAGGGAGGCGAGTATGCCGTGGTGCAGGCCTTGCCCATTGACGCGTTCAGTCAGGAATGCATCAACAAGACACTCAAAGAGCTGCAGGACGAGCAAGCTGGCGTCGCCCACCTGCTGTAACCCTGCCTGCTGTCCCGGATTGATTTCGGGCTGGCGAGCTATCACCCATGACACATCCTCGCGATATTCTCCTTGGCGCCAAATTGGCGCCCGTCCTGCCAGTATGTGATCATTACAGCGGCGTTGAATCGCGGATGCGTAAAAGTCTGGCGTTACAAGCCGAGATGTCTCAAGAGTTTGACGCCTGTGTTTTTGACGTCACACTGGACTGCGAGGATGGCGCACCGGTGGGGGGCGAGTCTGAGCATGCGCACATGGTGACTGACCTGGTCTTGGAGGCGCAGGCGGCCCATCATAAAAAACAGGAATCTTCCAGTGCTGCACCGACGCCCCGTGTTGCGGTGCGGGTCCACCCGGTGGATCATCCGGCTTTTGAGCAGGATATCGAGACCATCGTCGGTACTGCGGCGGCGGCCCTGTGCCATCTCATGGTTCCCAAGGTCGAGTCGGTTGCCGATGTTGATCGGGCGGTAAAGTGCATGGATGAGGCGCTGGCCAAATCAGGCGTGTTGGGTTTGCTGCCGCTGCATGTTCTGATCGAATCTGCGGCTGCTGTGCATCGTGCCTTTGAGATTGCTGCCCACCCGCGGGTCCAGTCCATCAGCTTTGGTCTGATGGACTTTGTCTCCAGTCATGGCGGCACCATTCCCGCCAGCGCCATGGGCGTCAATGCGCCCGGTCAGGCGGGGCTGGATCAGTTCAGTCACCCTCTGGTACTTCGCGCCAAATTGGAAATCGCTTCGGCCTGTCATGCCTATGGCAAAGTGCCTGCGCATTGTGTGGTCACTGAATTCAGTGACCCGACGGCCATGCAGGCCGCCGCTACCCAAGCATCTCGTGCCTTGGGTTACACCCGCATGTGGAGCATCCATCCAGGACAAATTCGTCCGATTTTGGCTGCTTTTGCACCGCAAGCGGCAGAAATTGAGCATGCGATGAATATCATGTTAGCTGCTGAGAAAGCAGACTGGGCACCCATCTCTTTTGGCGGTAAATTGCAAGACCGCGCAAGTTACCGCTATTTTTGGCAAGTGCTGGAGCGTGCGCACCAGACCGGTCAACCTCTCCCTGCTGAGGCGCGGGTCTATTTTTCAGCTTAACAATTTAGGCTCAAGGGCCACTAACCGAGTTACCCATGATGAAAAAACTTCTTGCTTCTGTTTACCTGCTTGTGTTGCCCGCTGTCTTGCTGGCGCAGACACATGCCAAAGTGGAATACAAGTTGGCGCGTGCGCATACCAGTCGTGTTGAAGTTAAAACCACGGCCAACCAGATGGCCTCTGGTGTCCGGGCGGCAGAAGCAGTTCTGAACCCTACAGAACTGGCGATTGCGCAACGCGTCTACTTGGGCAAGCTGCCCTGCGAATTGGGTGCCTTTGTCAGTCTGACGGCCGATGCCAATTCCCCGGGCTATTTTGATGTGCAGATGAAAAATCAGAAATACCGCATGTTGCCGGTTGAGACCAGTACCGGCGCGATTCGCCTTGAAGACCGGGAAGCTGGCGCCGTCTGGTTGCAATTGGCGAACAAATCGATGCTCATGAACCACAAACTGGGCCAAAGACTGGCCGATGCCTGCATGAGTCCGGAGCAGGTGGCGATGGCCGAAGTGTTGATTCGCAACCCCCGCCCCAGCGTACTGGAATAAGCCCGCATCACCTGCGCCCAGATTATTTTTATATAAAAGGAAAAAACATGTTGCAGACCTACCGTGCCCACGTCGCCGAACGCGCCGCTCTCGGCATCCCCCCTTTGCCCTTGTCAGCTCATCAGACTGCCGAACTCATTGAGTTGCTGAAAAAGCCACCTCAGGGTGAAGAGGCGACTCTGGCCGACCTGATCACCTACCGCGTGCCGGCCGGCGTCGATGACGCCGCCAAGGTGAAGGCCAGCTACCTGGCTGCGGTGGCGATGGGGACTGAAACATGTACCCTGATCTCACGTGAAAAGGCCACGGAATTGCTCGGCACCATGCTCGGTGGCTACAACATCAGCCCGCTGGTTGATTTGCTTGACGACGCGGCGGTGGCGACGGTGGCCGCCAATGGCCTGAAGAAAACCCTGCTGATGTTTGACCAGTTCCATGATGTCAAGGAAAAGGCCGACAAGGGCAATGTGCACGCCAAAGCGGTGCTGCAAAGCTGGGCTGATGCCGAGTGGTTTACTTCGCGTCCTGAAGTCCCCGCGTCCATCACACTTACTGTGTTCAAGGTCGAAGGCGAGATCAACACCGACGACCTGTCACCTGCACCCGATGCCTTCAGCCGCCCCGATATCCCGATGCACGCGCTGGCGATGCACAAAAATGCGCGTCCTGGCATCGTGCCTGAAGAAGACGGTAAACGCGGCCCGGTCAAGTTTTTCGATGAACTGAAAGCCAAGGGCAATTTGGTCGCCTACGTTGGCGACGTCGTCGGTACTGGCTCAAGCCGAAAATCAGCCACCAACTCGGTGCTGTGGTTTACCGGTGAAGACATTCCTTTTGTGCCTAATAAACGTTTTGGCGGTGTCTGTCTGGGTAGCAAGATTGCCCCGATTTTCTACAACACTATGGAAGACTCAGGCGCCTTGCCGATTGAGCTGGACGTCAGTGCCATGCACATGGGTGACGTGGTT
>JBLHZH010000055.1:0-9571 GCA_047629695.1 Rhodoferax sp. | reverse complement strand
GGGGTCGAGATCAAGGCCACCAAAGATGCCAAGGGTCGTCCGCTGGATGGCATTCCTTTCCATCCTTATTACACGGTGCATGATATTTTTGCCATCAGCGTGTTTTTGATGGTGTTCACTTCCATCGTGTTCTTTGCACCTGAAATGGGTGGTTATTTCCTGGAGTACAACAACTTCATCCCGGCTAACCCGTTCCAGACGCCGTTACATATTGCGCCGGTCTGGTACTTCACGCCTTTCTACTCGATGCTTCGTGCTGTCACCGGCGAGATGATGTATGCCTTGATGGCTTGTGTGGTACTGGGTGCGGCGCTGGCGGTGTTCAGAGGCCGGATGCCTAGTTTGTTCAAGGGTATTATTCTTGCGCTGGCGTTGGGACTGGTGGCTATGATGTTGTCGATTGACGCTAAATTTTGGGGTGTCGTGGCGATGGGTGGCGGTGTGATGATTTTGTTCTTCCTGCCTTGGCTAGACAACAGTCTGGTTAAGTCGATGCGCTATCGTCCAGACTGGCACAAATATCTCTATGCCGTCTTTGTCCTCAATTTCTTAGTGTTGGGGTATTTGGGTATCCTCCCACCCTCGGACCTCGGTGGACGTGTTGCTCAAGCCGGAACCCTGTTTTACTTCGGTTTCTTCTTGTTGATGCCTTGGTGGAGTCGTGTTGGAAAATTCAAGACGGTGCCTGATCGTGTCACTTTCAAGGCACATTGAGTTGGAGTAAAAAATCATGAAAACCACAGGTTTCACTAAAAAAATCATTCTCGGTTTGATGTTGGCACTTGGTCTGTCGCTGGGCGCGCAGGCCAATGTTGGTGGCATAGTCTGGGACAAAGCGCCCAACAAGATCAACGACATGGAAGCCCTGCAAAATGGCGCGAAGCTGTTTGTCAACTACTGCATGACTTGTCACTCGGCGGCCTATATGCGTTACAACCGCTTAGGTGATCTCGGTTTGACGAATGATCAGATTAAGGAAAATTTACTCCTGACCAGTGCAAAAATTGGCGAAACCATGAAGGCTTCGATTGATCCGCAGCAGGCTAAAGCCTGGTTCGGTGTCAATCCGCCTGATCTGAGTGTGATTGCCCGTTCACGCGCGGGCGCTGGTGGTTCCGGTGCCGATTACTTGTACACCTACATGCGGACTTTCTATAACGATCCAACTAAACCCACGGGCTGGAACAACCTAGCGTTTCCAAATGCAGCCATGCCGCATGTGTTGTGGGAACTTCAAGGTGACCGACGTCCGGTCTATCAAGAAATCATGGAGCATGGCCACGAAGTGCAAGTGTTCAAGGGCTGGGAGCAGACCAAGCCCGGTACCATGACGCCTTTGCAATACGATCAAGCGATAGGTGACTTGGTAGGTTACTTGCAGTGGATGGGGGAGCCCGGGCAAAATACCCGTGTCCGTATCGGTATCTGGGTTTTAATGTTCCTTGGTGTGTTCACTTTCATTGCCTGGCGCCTCAATGTTGCGTACTGGAAAGACATCAAATAACACGGATAAAGTGCTTAGATCTGGCTTTGCAAAGCCAGATCTAAGCTTTTCAGAGTGGGTCTGCATTCAGCATCCCACTCTTTTTCTATTTTAGGAGCCCTCCCATGATGGTGTTGTATTCAGGTACTACCTGCCCGTTTTCCCACCGTTGCCGATTTGTCCTGTTTGAAAAAGGCATGGATTTTGAAATTCGCGACGTCGATCTTTATAACAAGCCCGAAGACATCAATGTGATGAATCCATACGGCCAGGTCCCGATTTTGGTTGAGCGTGATTTGATTTTGTACGAATCAAACATCATTAATGAATACATTGATGAGCGTTTTCCACATCCTCAATTGATGCCTGGCGACCCGGTTGACCGTGCTCGCGTGCGCTTGTTCTTACTCAATTTTGAAAAAGAATTATTTGTTCATGTCTCGACACTGGAGTCACGCGTTTCCAAGGGCAATGAAAAGGCACTGGAAAAAGCGCGCGCTCACATTCGTGACCGTCTGACACAACTTGCACCGGTCTTTTTAAAGAACAAGTTTATGCTGGGTGATGGCTTCTCCATGCTTGACGTGGCGATTGCCCCCTTGTTGTGGCGCCTGGATTACTACGGTATTGATCTCAGCAAAAACGCGGCACCCCTGCTCAAATATGCGGAGCGCATTTTCTCCCGCCCGGCTTATATTGAAGCACTGACGCCTTCTGAAAAAGTCATGCGCAAGTAAGCGCATTACCAACAGTCCATGACCCATGATTGATCCGCCTGAGGCTACTGCCACCCGCCCTTATCTGATCCGTGCGTTGCATGAGTGGTGCAATGACAACGGTTTTACGCCTTACCTGGCGGTCTCGGTTGATGACAGTGTGCAAGTTCCCCGTGAATACGTTAAAGATGGCGAAATTGTCCTTAATATCAGCATTGATGCGACCAGTTCGTTGCAGTTAGGCAATGATTTCATCGCCTTCAAGAGCCGATTTGCCGGCACGGCGCGTGACATCATGGTGCCTGTGACCCAAGTGACAGCCATCTATGCGCGTGAGAACGGACAGGGCATGGCTTTCCCCCTAGGCGTGCCCAAAGGGATTAAGCCAGCTGCTTCCGTTGTGCCAGTGCTGATCGCCCAGGGCGGTATCGACCCCCAAGTACCCGAAGTCAAGCTGGTTCAGTTGGTGAGCGTGGATTCAGATC
Source organism: Rhodoferax sp. (assembly GCA_047629695.1). Classification (GTDB taxonomy): domain Bacteria; phylum Pseudomonadota; class Gammaproteobacteria; order Burkholderiales; family Burkholderiaceae_C; genus Rhodoferax. The sequence continues at coordinate 6,887 of JBLHZH010000055.1, read as the reverse complement.
GTTCGTCTGGTACGCCAGATGGAGAGCCCGAGCCGCCTCGCCCAATCGCACCCAGACCGTCGTTAAAACGAATTAAATAACCGTATCAGGGCTGAGAAGCCTCTGAATTCGATTAAACTCATACTTGTGCCGCTTTAGCTCAGTTGGTAGAGCAACCGCCTTGTAAGCGGTAGGTCGTCAGTTCGAATCCGACAAGCGGCACCATTTCACTGTTTGAGACAGTGTCTTTTTATAAAAACCTGTTTGTTTAAGTACAGACGGGTTTTTTTATGTCCGGTTTTATTGGTCTCGTTTGATCTGAACCTTGAGGCGAATAGCGTTGACATCCCAGCCCTTGACCCGTAAGTGGGCTTCAAGTGCGGGCAAAAGCTGACGAATTTTGGCGGCTGCCGCGTTGTTGTTCAAAATCAGGCACCAGACTGGCCCCTCAATAGGGCCGGCCTTGATGCAATGCCGTAGTGCGCCGGGAATCAGTGACTCCACTGCTTTAAGGCGCGCCACCGACTCCCCGCTGAGTTCGATTAATTTTGATAAATTAGGGGATTCCTGACTGGCTTGCAGCAGTGAAACTGAATTTTTACGACGGTGCATGGGGAGTTGTTGAATCGATGGCTGACTGGTTTTCATTATGACGGAGCGCCGTTTTTCTGTCATTCAAGTTGAATTTGAGTAGCGCCGGCGTTGCCCTTGAGCGGGAAAGGTAAAATTACAGGTTAGTTGACTTGGCGAGGCCTATTGCATTGCAGCAGTTGTGTTTTGGTTGGTTGACCCTATCTCATTCAGATTAGAAAAAGGATTGCGGTGCTTTGTTGGCCCATGTGGGCTGCGAGTCCGCATAGCATGCATGGCCACGAATATCCTCACCAAAATTTTCGGCAGTCGTAATGACCGCCTTCTCAAGCAGTACCGCAGTGGCGTGGCGCGAATTAATGCCATGGAGGCTGAACTGGAAAAGCTCTCCGATGAGGCTTTGCGTGGCAAGACACAAGAGTTCAAGTTGCGCGTTGCCGAGGGTGAATCGCTTGATGCCTTGTTGCCAGAGGCGTTTGCCGCTGTGCGCGAGGGCTCCAAACGCATCATGAAGATGCGTCATTTTGATGTCCAGTTACTGGGTGGCATGTCGCTGCACTATGGCAAAATTTCTGAAATGGGCACAGGCGAGGGTAAAACCCTGACTGCGACGTTGCCGGTTTATCTCAATGCGCTGACCGGTAAAGGCGTGCATGTGGTCACGGTAAACGATTACCTGGCGAATCGGGATGCGCAGTGGATGGGCAAGCTCTACAACTTTATGGGCCTTTCGGTGGGGATCAACTTACCCAATATGTCACGCGAAGAAAAGCAGGCTGCCTACCAGTCAGATATTACTTACGGCACCAACAACGAATATGGCTTTGACTATCTGCGCGACAACATGGTCTACGAGGTGGCAGACCGGGTCCAGCGCAGCCTGAATTACGCCATAGTGGACGAAGTTGACTCGATTTTGATTGACGAGGCGCGTACGCCGTTGATCATCAGTGGCCAGGCAGAAGATCACACTGAGCTCTATCTCGCCATCAATAAAGTGGTACCGCTGCTGCATCGGCAGGAGGGTGAGGCCGATCCACGTACCGGAGAAGGCGTCACCAAGCAGGGCGACTTTACACAGGACGAGAAAACCCGTCAGGTGTTTCTGACAGAGCAAGGGCATGAAAGCGCCGAGCGCATTTTGTACGAGTTGGGTCTGATCCCCGAGGGCGCCACGCTCTACGATCCGGCCAACATCACACTCATGCACCATTTGTATGCTGCGCTGCGTGCCAACCACCTGTACCACCGTGACCAGCACTATGTGGTGCAAGAGGGTGAAATTGTGATTGTGGACGAATTCACCGGTCGCCTGATGTCGGGTCGCCGTTGGAGTGAGGGTCTGCATCAGGCGGTGGAAGCCAAGGAGGGCGTGACGATCCAGCCTGAAAACCAGACCATGGCGTCGATTACTTTTCAGAATTACTTCCGGCTCTATGGCAAGCTGGCTGGCATGACGGGCACGGCAGATACCGAGGCTTACGAATTCCAAGAAATTTACGGTCTGGAAACCTTGGTGATGCCGCCTAACCGGCCCAGCAAGCGCGAAGACCAACTGGACCGCGTCTACAAAACAACGCGTGAAAAATACGAAGCCGCGATTCAGGATATTCGCTCCTGCTACGAGCGCGGACAACCGGTGCTGGTGGGAACCACCTCGATCGAAAACTCTGAGATCATTGCGCAACTGCTCGAAAAAGAGAAGTTGCCGCACCAGGTGCTTAATGCCAAACAGCATGCCCGTGAAGCCGACATCGTGGCCCAGGCCGGTCGCACCAAGATGATTACTATTGCGACCAATATGGCGGGTCGCGGTACTGATATCGTACTGGGTGGTAACCTGAATCAGGCACTGGAAGCGCTGGAGGCGGATACGTCGCTTCAAGCAGCCCAGAAGCAGGTGCAGGCAGAGGCCTTGCGGGCACAATGGTCGCGTGACCATGAGCAGGTCAAGGCCTTGGGCGGTTTGCGTATTATTGCCACTGAGCGGCATGAGTCGCGCCGGATTGACAACCAGCTGCGTGGTCGTTCTGGTCGCCAGGGTGACCCCGGTTCTTCGCGCTTCTACCTGAGCCTTGACGATTCGCTGATGCGTATTTTCGCCGGTGACCGGGTCAAGTCCATCATGGATCGACTCAAAATGCCCGATGGCGAAGCGATCGAAGCCGGCATCGTGACGCGCAGTATTGAAAGCGCCCAGCGCAAGGTCGAAGCCCGAAATTTCGACATGCGCAAGCAATTGCTTGAGTATGACGATGTGTCCAACGACCAGCGTAAGGTGATCTATCAGCAGCGTAACGAAATTCTTGACGCCAAAGACTTAACCGCCCAAATCACGTCCTTGCGTGAAGGTTGCTTTAATGATTTGGTGCGCCAGTATGTGCCGATCGAATCGGTAGAAGAGCAGTGGGATCTGCCCAGCCTTGAAAAGGTGCTGGCCGAAGAGTGGCAGATGGTTCTGACACTTCAAGCGCAGGTGAGTGCGGCCAGTGCCATGACCGACGAAGATCTGGTTGAAAATGTTTGCAATGAAGCCAACAAGGCATTTGCCGATAAAGTGGCCCTGGTCGGTGATGGCAACTTCACCCAGTTTGAGCGAATGGTGTTGCTGCAAAGCATAGATACCCACTGGCGTGAGCATTTAAGTTCGCTTGACTATTTGCGTCAGGGTATTCATTTGCGCGGTTATGCACAAAAGCAGCCCAAACAGGAGTACAAGCGTGAGGCGTTTGAGTTGTTCGGCCAGTTGCTGGATTCGGTCAAAAATGACGTGACCAAGGTCTTAATGACGGTCAGGGTTCAGTCCAGCGAGCAGTTGGAGCAGGCCGCAGAGGACATGGAAGCCCGGGCTGAAAGTCTGACCATGAACTATACCGGCGCGGCTGAGAGTAGCGAGGTGACCACCATTGCAGCCGCCGCGGCACTGGCCGTTGCCGCAGCTGGTTCTGAAGTACCACGTGTGGGCCGCAATGAGCCGTGTCCTTGCGGCAGTGGCAATAAATACAAGCATTGCCACGGTAAGCTGGTTTAAGACGAGATTGCGTTACGTCATCGGGCCTTGGGCATTGCCTCAGGCCCGATTTTTTTTAGTAGGCTAGAGGTTCGAGCAGCTCGCTCATTCTTTGAAGTTGTTTGAAGGAAAAAAATGTCTGTTAATTTGCCGCCTCCCCGTCCCAACGAGCTGTTTCCGGTGCCCGGTGTTCGGCTGGGTGTGACCGAAGCAGGTATTCGCAAGGCTAACCGCAAAGACCTGACGGTGGTCCTGATCGAGCCGGGCGCCTCGGTGTTCGGCGTCTTTACGCAGAACCGCTTTTGCGCTGCACCGGTCCAGCTTTGCCGCGAGCACCTCGCCACTGGGCGCAGCGTGCGTGCCATGCTCATCAATACCGGCAATGCCAATGCCGGCACCGGTGGAGAGGGGCGTGCCCGGGCACTGCGCAGTTGTGTGGCATTGGCTGCCAAGTTGGGCGTTTCCCCAGAAGAAATATTACCGTTTTCAACCGGCGTGATCATGGAGCCCTTGCCGGTTGAGCGCATTGAGGCCGGACTCGATGCGGCACTGGCCGATGCCCGCGAAGACAATTGGCTACACGCCGCTGAAGGCATCATGACCACCGATACCGTGGCCAAGGCTTTTGGCGTTCAGGTGGTTCTGGGTGGCGCGTTAGTTAGTATCACCGGCATCAGCAAGGGCGCCGGCATGATTCGACCGAATATGGCCACCATGCTGGGCTTTATCGCGACCGATGCCTGCATCAATCAGAGTTTAATGCAGCAACTGGCAAGCCAACTGGCCGAGGCCTCCTTCAACCGAGTCACGGTCGATGGCGACACCTCCACCAATGACTCGTTTGTCGTCATTGCCAGCAACAAGGCGGCGCATGCCCCGGTTGATTCACTGGACAGTCCTGACGGACAGCGCCTCTTTGCCGCGATGGCGGGCGTGGCCAAAAAACTGGCGCAAGCCATCGTGCGTGATGGCGAAGGGGCGACCAAATTTATTGCTATTCAGGTTGAGGATGGTAAAACGCAGGCCGAATGCCGCCAGGTGGCCTACGCCATTGCCCACTCACCCTTGGTGAAAACCGCATTTTTTGCCAGTGACCCGAATCTGGGTCGTATTCTGGCCGCAGTGGGTTATGCCGGCATTGATGATCTGGAGCCGACGGGTATTGATTTGTACCTGGATGATGTGCATGTGGCGATTCAGGGTGGGCGCAACCCCCTGTACCGTGAAGAGGACGGCCAGCGGATCATGAAACAAAGCGAGATTACGGTGCGAGTGCTGCTGGGGCGCGGGGTAGCGGCAGATACCGTCTGGACCTGTGATCTGAGCCACGATTACGTCACCATCAACGCGGACTACCGCTCATGAACGAAAAATTAGAACACCTGCTGCACCGTGCCGAGCAGCTCATCAGCCGGATTGAATCGGTTTTGCCACAGGTCCTGAGCGCACCAGACTGGAAGGCCTCTGTGGCCTTTCGCTACCGCAAACGCAGTTTGGGGCATGGCACGCTGGAGCCGGTACGCCATGTGGGCGCCATGCACCTGGCCGATCTAAAAGAGATTGAGGTGCAAAAAGAAAAAATCCAACTCAACACCCGGCAATTTGTCAACGGCAATCCCGCCAATAATGTGTTGTTGACCGGTGCCCGGGGCACCGGCAAGTCCTCGCTCATCAAGGCTTGTCTGAATGACTTCGCCGGACAGGGTTTGCGTCTGATCGAGGTCGACAAGGCGGACTTGGTTGACTTGCCCGACATTGTCGATGTGGTGTCTGATCGGCCCGAAAAATTCATTGTCTTTTGCGATGACCTGAGCTTCGAAGACGGCGAACCGGGCTACAAGGCGCTCAAGTCCATCCTGGATGGCTCGATTGCCGCCACCACCCCCAATGTGCTGATTTATGCCACCAGCAACCGGCGCCATTTGTTGCCCGAGTACATAAAAGAAAACCTGAGTTATACGCATACAGCGGACGGCGAGGTGCATCCGGGGGAGGGCGTTGAAGAAAAAATATCACTGTCCGAGCGCTTTGGTTTATGGGTCAGTTTTTACCCCTTTTCGCAGGTCGAGTACTTGACCATTGTGGCGCAGTGGCTGTCTTCGTTCAAGGTGTCCGCTGAGGCGATTGAGGCGGCTCGGCCTGAGGCGCTGGTGTGGGCGCTGGAGCGCGGTTCCCGCAGTGGCCGGGTGGCATACCAGTTTGCGCGCGATTACACCGGCAAACACGCTGCTTCATGAGCAAGCCGTTGTTGGTGGCCGATGCCAGCCTGCCCCGAGTCGGTGGCACGGATCGTCCGCTCGTTGAGGTGGCGGTCGGTGTTCTGATCCGGTCTGATGGTGATTTTTTACTCACCTCCCGCCCGGTGGGCAAAGTCTATGCGGGCTACTGGGAGTTTCCGGGTGGCAAGCTGGAGGCGGGCGAAAGTGTGGAGCAGGCCCTGCAGCGCGAGCTGAACGAAGAGCTTGGTATCACCATCGGCCCGGCGGCGTTGTGGAAGGTGGAGGTCGTCGACTACCCGCACGCGCTGGTACGCCTGAGTTTTTGCAAAGTGTTCAACTGGACCGGTGACTTACAAATGCGTGAGGCTCAGTCTTTCTCATGGCAACGTTTGCCGGTGCAGGTGGTGCCGGTGTTGCCGGGTACCGTGCCGGTATTGCAATGGCTGGCTAGCGAGCAATTGTTTGGCGGCTCAACCCATCTTTCCTGACTGTAAGCCTACTGCTTGTCGTCGGTCAGCAGGTCTTCCGGGAGGCCGTTGACCGGCATGCGAAAGTCTTCGCTGGCCCAGGCTCCCAGATCGATGTTTTTACAGCGCTCACTGCAAAAAGGACGGGATGGGTTGGACGGCGCAAACACACTGTCGCCGCCGCAGGTCGGACAAGTGACCCGTTTGGTCGCAGGAGAGGATGGGGTTCCAGTCGGTTTCATGCGCATAAAGCCAGTTCAAAAGTAGCATCTTTACCGCTGGCATGCAGACGGTCGTCTGCACCTTGTTGCATCAGTCGGATCGAGACCATGAGCCGGTTGCCACTGATCTCCGGCACCAAGGCCAATTCGGGATTCAAGGTGAGACGCAGTAACTGAAAACTTCGGCCCTGAGGCAGATTTTGTACAAACTGCCCACCGTTAGTGATGACTTTTTGGGGTGTTCCGGAATCTCGCAGCAACTTGAGCAAAACCTGGATGGACTCAGCCAATGGCATCAACGTGGTGGTCCAGCGCTGCAAGTCAATTCGGCGCTCAGCATTCGGTTTGTGCTGCCAGGCGTAGTAGGCGGGCAGGTCAAACTCACAGGTGCCGCCCGGAA
>JBLHZH010000054.1:0-9609 GCA_047629695.1 Rhodoferax sp. | reverse complement strand
AAAAAATGACGTCGGAGCGTGGCGTGTACGTTGATCATTCCAGTCTCAACCGCGGGTCAATCAAGTTTTTGCCTATGCTGAAGCGGGTATTCAGAAAACACAAGTGGGCTGTCGGCAGCAGTTGGCGTATGGCTGAGCCCTACATTAAGGTTAATGGTCAGTGGAAGTATCTGTACCATGCAGTGGACAAGGAAGGTGCCACCATCGATTTCCTGCTGGGTGCCAAGCGCGATACCCCTGCGCCGAGCTGGCTTTCGAGAAAGCGATGTGCCAAAACGGCGATCCAGAGAAGGTCACGAGGGCCAAGAGTGGCGCTAACAAAGCGGCCATGAACGAGACCAAAAAAGACCAAGACGTGTCGATTGAGGTGCGCCAGGTCAAGTACCTCAACAATATCGTCGCGCAGGATCATTGACCCGTCAAACGGATTATCAAACCCATGCTGGGCTTCAAATCATTCTGAGCTGCCAGCGCAGTCCTGGCAGGTATAGAGCTCATGCACATGATCTGCAAGGGGCAGTTGGGCGCCGAAAAGGGAAAGGACCTGTCGTTTGCTGAACAGTTTGACACGCTGGCAGCATGAGTCTGCCTGAGGACGATGCTCGCTTGGATAAATTAATGAAATTTCACCCTGCGGCAGCTAACGCGACAGAACACTAAAAATTAAGAACTTCTATTAGCCTGACAGTTGTTGCCATGCATTCACGGCGGCTAGCACCGTCGCCATCTGTACGCTGTGGGCGAAACGGAAGCGCTCGTCATGCACGGTTTCATCCGGAAACTCGGTGATCAGCGTCACAGGCGGCCCGGGGCGCGTGGTTTCCGACTGGAAGCAGGCCGTGCCGTTAATTACTTCGAATGGCAATTCACCGGCATGGCATTCATAGAGCGCCATTTGGCGGGCGTTGTAGGCGGGCAGGCCTTCAACCTGAAGCAGCGTGGCACTGACCCGTTCCAGTAACGCGCGCCCCTGCGCCTGCCAGCCCGGGTGGTGGCGCAGGATCAGGAAGAACCCTTTTGGGATCATCCACAACTCGAAACCGCGCGGCACGTAGCCACTCAGCGGCCGTGTCCACTCATGGGCCGGATAACCATGCAGATTGATGTGTAACTGGGCACCCGACAGGGTCAGTGCCTGTTCACGTGCCTCTCGCTCGTATAGCGGCGCCTGTTCGCGGTATTCAATGTCATCGCCCAGCGCACTGTAGCGAGCCGCATGGTGCATGTGGCGCGGGTGCTGCATGCCTAGTTCGCGGTGCAGAGCGTAGCCATCGGGATTTTCGAGTGCTATTAGCGCAAAGTGGGCCTTGCCCTTGAGGTGTTGCGCGGCACGCAGAGCGCCCACCACACCCGAGGTTTCGTTGGCATGCTGGCCGCCGCTGATGAGGACGGCTGCGCCGGGTCCGGCCTGGTATTGGCCCTCCACCGCCCGGCCCTGGCGCGACAGCGCGCCAAAGCGCTGGCCGCCCAGTTCATGCATCGCTGACCTAATGCGGGCCGGGTGCGGCGCTGCGTCGAGAAGGTCAAGCGGCTGTTCCAGTGCCGGGTATGCACCCGCGCGAAGGTCTTGTGCCTGTACGTCAAAGTGGGTCAAGGTCATGCGCAGTCGCGGTGCGTCGTTGCTGGCGCGCACGTCAGGCACGATTTGGCCGGGCTGCAGACGTCTGTCGCTGCTGGCGCGACCGGACAGGCGCTGGAAGATTTCCAGCAGCGAAAAGTAAATATCCTCGTGCAGCGCCTCAAAGGTGCTGACACATTCGTGGTCGACCGGTAAGGCAAGTTCAAAGCCGGGCATATCAACACGAATATCAAGCCGCTCAAAGTAAGGCTCTTGGGCTGGCCAGGGTTGCTGTTGGACGGTTTGCAGAATCTGCTCGAAGATCTGTTCGTAGTCGGTTTTCTGGGCGCTATCCATCTGAAGCATCGGGTTGGTTGCTGTCCGGACTTTGAGCCAACCGGTGGGCGATAGCAGTGTCAGCTCCAAGTGATCTACATGTATGCGGTTGGGGACAAAAACACGCGCCTCCAGGCGACGACCGTCTTTCAGTGTTAACGCCAAATGGTAGTTCAGGTCGTCGCTACCGGGTTCAAAGTCGAGCTTGCAATCTGGCAACAGCGCGGCCAGTGGGTAGGCCTCCAGCAGGAAACGGCGTGGCGATGCGGCCGGGTGCACCGGGTAGGTGATGGTGACGGCGGCCAGCGCGGCGCAGTCGACCTCTTCCAGAAAGTAGTGCAGCAGCGGCTTGTAGGCGCTGCGCAGCGTCGCCGTGACGCCGACAGCCTGCAGACGCTGCTCGGCCGCGCGACGCGCCGCCACGCCTTCGAACAACCAGCCCTCGACCTCCGCACCTTGCCAATCGATTTGTTCAAACTGGCTGACCCAGCGCTCCAGTGTGCGTGGCAGGGTCAAATCAAGGAGCAGCTTGTCAGTCATCAGAGTTTTCCAGTGGGGTCAATGCGGTCGCGCAGCCAGTCACCCAGCAGGTTCAGGCCCAGCACGGTGAGCATGATGGCCACGCCGGGAAAGACGCTGACCCACCAGGCGGTTTGCATATAGGTGCGGCCATCGGCCAGCATGCCACCCCAGCTGGGAATCAGCGGGTCAACACCGAGGCCCAGAAAGGTCAGACTGCTTTCCAGCAGTATGTTGTTGGCCACGTTTAGCGTCATCAAAATGATGACCGGTCCGATAATGTTGGGCAGGATGTGGTGACGGATCATGGCGAAATCTCGTACGCCAAAGGCGCGTGCTGCCTGGACGAATTCGCGCTCGCGCACCGACAGCACCATGCCGCGCACCAAACGCGCGTACTGTACCCACTGGGAGACGATCATGAACAAAATGATGTTGCCCAAGCCACCGCCTAAAATAGAAATGAAAGTGAGCGCCACCAAAATAAAGGGCAGTGCCAGTTGTACATCGACGCAGCGCATGAGCAGCATGTCCCAGAAGCCCCGGTAATAACCGGCGATCAGGCCCACGGTGATGCCCAGCACGGAGGCGCCCAGCACCGAAACAAAACCAACCAGCAGGGAAATCCGGCCACCTACCAGGACGCGTGCCAGCACATCGCGGCCCAGTGGGTCGGTGCCCAGCGGGTGCGCCCATTCGGTAAACGGACGCGTCAGACGGGCCGCCAGGTCCATCAGAGAGCCCCGATCCGGAAAAATCCAGACCGACAGCAGCACCAGTGTGAGCATGACCCCGGTCAGCAGGGCGCCCAAGACAAATTCAAGCGAACGCCACTGCATGGCACGGGCGGGAGCGGTGATGGGAAGAGCTGTTTGCATGGAATTCATTTGTTGCGAATGCGGGGGTCGACCAGACCGTAAGCAATATCAACCAGCAAGTTGACCGCCACAATAATTACGGCCAGCACGGTGACCGTGCCTTGCAGAACCGGGTAGTCTCGGCTGGCAATGGCATCAAAGGCCAGCGTCCCAAGTCCAGGCCAGTTGAAAACTTTTTCCACCACGACCAAACCCCCCATCAGGTTGCCGAATTGCAGGCCGATGTAGGTGATCAGGGGAATGGCGCAATTACGCAGCGCGTGTTTGTAAAGCACCACGCGCTCCTTGAGTCCTTTGCTGCGCGCCACCATGATGTACTGGGCCGAGAGCGTTTCCAGCATGGCGGTGCGGACTAACCGCACGTTGGTGGCAGACAAAATGATGGCCATAGTCAGCGCCGGCAACACCAGGCTGATGGCCCCATCCCAACCCGAGGGCGGAAGCAGGGGAAAGGTGATGGACAGCAGCAGCACCAGCATGATGGCGAGCCAGAAGTTGGGAAACGACAGACCGACCAGCGAGATGATGCGGATGAACTGGTCAATACCCTTGCCCTTGTTGACGGCGGCTTTGATACCCAGCGGCACCGACACCACAATGGACAACAGCAGCGAGACAAACGCCAGTGCCAGTGTGGCCGGCAGGGCGTCGCCGATCAGCCGTGCCACCGGTGTTCCACCTAAAAAACTTAGGCCCAAGTTGCCCTGCAGGGCGCTAGCCAGAAAGTCACTGTATTGCACCAGAAAAGGCCGGTCCAGGCCCAGGCCGATCCGGATGTTCTGGAGGTCTTCTTCCGTTACGCTGCCCGCACCCTGGCTGAGCATCAGCGCCGGGTCGCCCGACAGGCGCACGGCATAAGAAACCAACAGGGTCACCACCAACACGACGAAGATCGCCTGCAGCAGTCGCTTAATAAGAAATCCACTCATGGTGTTGGAAACCGGTCAGGAAAAAGGATACGTCATTCGACAGTGGCATCCACAAAACGGAAACGGCCATCGGCGGGCAGTGCCAGATTCTGTGCGCGCTTGTTCAGTCCATATGTGGTGTTCAGGCTGTAGAGCGGCATTTCCAGTGCCTGGTCGGCCACGTAGCGGCTAATTTCCTGCAGCGTTGTTTTTCGCACCGCCTGGTCCCAGGTGTTGCGCTGGGTGTGCAGCAGGGCATTGAGCTTGGCATCGTCGTCAAACGGGTTCCAGCGCTGCTTGGTGTAGTACATGGCGTAGGCCGTGTTGTCATAGTCGAAGGTCCAACCGCCCCACGCGTTCTGCCACATCTCCCCCGTCTTACCGTTGGGAATGATGTCGTTGAGCAAGACGTTGGTTTCGTAGGGCTTTAACGACACCGTAATACCGACTGCCTGCAGGTAACCGGCGACGGCCTGCGCCACTTCGCGAAAATTACTGTCGGGGCCACGGAAGTCGAGTTGGATCTGCGTGCCCGGCTTGACACCGGCTTTTTGCAGCATGGTCTTGGCCAGCGCCGGGTTGAACGGCAGGGGTTTGAGAGTCGGGTCATTGCCAAAGGACAGCAAGCCCTGGAAACTGGCAATGGGCTTGGCATGGCCCAGCAGGATGACCTTGATGATGGTTTCACGATCCACCGCCATGGTGAGCGCCTTGCGCACCTCGCGGTCCTTCATGATGCCGCGCTGTGTGTTGTAGCGCAGCGCCAGTGCCACCGGTCCATCCATGCTGGCCACGGTGAGTTTGGGGTCCTTTTTCAGTATTTCGATCATGGCCAGCGGAACCTGATTGGCCACGTCAAGCCGGCCCGATTGCAGTTCGGCCGCCTGCGTGGCGGGTTCGCTGATGAAACGGTAAACCAGCTGGTCGAGTTTGGGTACGCCGCCCCAGTAGCTGCTATTGCGCTCGAACGAGAGGCTGATCTTGGGTTTGTATTCGGTAAATTTGAAAGGGCCGGTGCCCACCGGATTCATGCCGAAGAACTGGCTGCCTTTTTCCTTGATGTATTTGGGCGGAACAATCATGGCGCCGTAGCCGGACAACTTGGTCAGCAGGACCGGATCAGGGCTTTTAAGAATGAAGTCAACCGTCGTGGCGTTGACGATCACAACTTTCTCAATCGCGTTGTAGTTGGATTGCTGTGGGCCTTTTTTACCTTCTTCGCCAAGCAGGCGGTCAAAGGTGAATTTGACAGCTTCGGCATCAAATGGCTCGCCGTTATGAAAATTCACATTTTGGCGCAAGGTAAAGCGCAACCGGGTGTTTTTGTCCAGAAATTCCCATTTGGTGGCCAGACCAGGCACCAGCTTCATGTCCGGCGTACGCATGATCAGGCCGTCAAAAACCTGGCTGCCTACAGCGCCCCAGGCTACGAGGAAGGTGGCAATCGGGTCCCAATTGCCAGGGTCCTGGTGCAAGGCCACGGTGAGCGTTCCTGCGGCATGCGTGACCGGGGTTACGAGACAGGTCAGCACCAAACTGGTGGTGGCTAAAAGGGTTTTCAGCTTCATGGTTTTATCCTGATTAAGTGAGAGAAATTCAAGGTAGCAGACCCGGCCTGTGTTTTAAGCCACCGCAGCAGCTTGCGCCACCCGGTGGCCAGGGCCGACGTCGACGAGTTGAAGGATGTCTGGCGCATGACCGACCTTGCGCACTGGACTGGGGATTTCACCCTGGATCAGGCGCAGGTCGATCCGCCTGCCCGGTTCTGCGACCGGCACGGCCGCCAGTAGCTTGCGCGTGTAGGCATGCTGGGGGTTTTCAAAAATATCCTGACGGTGCCCGATTTCCACAATCTGCCCTAGGTACATCACGGCCACCCGGTGGCTGATTTTTTCAACCACCGCCATGTCGTGCGTGATAAAAAGGTAGGACAGGCCACGCTCGGCCTGTAAGACCATTAGCAGATCAATGATCTGCGCTTGGATAGACACATCAAGCGCCGAAACGGACTCATCAGCGATCACCAGCTTCGGGTTGCAGGCCAGCGCACGGGCAATACAGACGCGCTGCCTTTGACCCCCCGAAAACTCATGCGGATAGCGACTGGCGTGTTCGGGCTTGAGGCCGACACATTCCAGCAGTTCGGCCAGCCGCCGTTGTACGGCCTTGGTCTCGCTCAGCAAGCGGTGGGTAAAAATGGGTTCGGTAATGCTGAAGCCGACGGTCTTGCGCGGATCAAGCGACGCATACGGGTCCTGGAAGATGTACTGAATGTCTTGTCGTAGCTGCCGCTTGGCCACCGCGCTCAGCGAAGCAATGTCCTGGCCCATAAATCGGATAGTGCCGCTGGTCGATTTCACCAGTTGCTGCAGCGTCTTGCCGATGGTCGACTTGCCGCTGCCGGATTCGCCCACCAGAGCCAGCGTTTCGCCAGGGTAAATATCAAAGCTGACTGCTTCAACGGCATGCACGCGGTGCGTGACGCGCCCCAGTAGGCTGTGGGCCACATCAAAGCGAGTGCTGAGTTTGTCGACTGACAGCAAAGGCGCGCGGGGATCCACCGTATCCTGCAACTGCTCGGTGCCAATTTCGCGCAGTTGCTCGCCTTCGAGCAGAATTAGCGGCATACGTTTGGGCAAGGGCTGGCCGCGCATGCTACCCAGCCGGGGAACCGCGGCCAGCAGGGCGCGGGTATAGGGGTGTTGCGGTGCGTTGAAAATCTGCTCGACTGTGCCCTGCTCAACTTGACGGCCGCGCCACATCACCACCACGTCGTCTGCCATTTGCGCCACCACGCCCATGTCGTGGGTGATAAACATGATGGCGGTGTTCAGGTCGTGTTGAAGTTCACGGATGATGTTGAGGATTTGCGCCTGGATCGTGACGTCAAGCGCCGTGGTCGGCTCGTCGGCGATCAGTAACGCAGGCTGGCAGGCCAGCGCCATGGCAATCATGGCGCGCTGACGCATGCCGCCGGACAGCGCATGGGGATAGGTGTCAAGCAGCCGCTCGGCATCGGGCAGGCGCACTTTTGTAAGGAGTGCGCGGGCTTGCGCGCGCACCTGCAGAGGACTCAGACCCTGGTGCAGGATCAGCGTTTCGGCGATCTGGTTGCCGATCGTGAACACTGGGTTCAGCGACGTCATAGGCTCCTGAAAGATCATGGCAATTTCATTGCCGCGAATGGCGCGCAGCGTATCGTCGCTGGCTTGCGTCAGGTCCAGCAGGCCGCGGCTCGGTGACTGAAACATAACCTCGCCGGCTACGATTTTTCCGCCTGAATAATCAGTCAGCCGCATGATCGCTTGAGAGGTCACGGATTTGCCCGAACCGGACTCGCCGACGATGGCCAGCGTGCGCCCAGCCCTGACATCAAAGCTCAGTCCGTCAACCGCGCGAAAGCGTCCGCCTGATACCTCAAACTCAACGGCGAGAGAGCGAACGGACAGCAGAGGCGGTACGGAGAGAGAGATGTCGTTCAAGCGCATGGGGCAATGGGTAAATGCATAGCAGAGGATGTGGGGCGATAGGAGGACAAGCGCCGTAACAGGTGAAAGTCGACAAGCAAATGTAAATCAAGTTTGTACCATATGGTCAAGTATTTTCCCTATTCGTCAACAAATTATTGACGAATTGATATTTAACTGCCTACAATTTATTTACGCAATAAAGATGCCAACCCGGAGCTAGTTCATGGTCAAAAAATCCGTCGTCCCCGTGCCCACTGGTGCAATTCCTGCCCCGCCGTCTATTGTTTCGTCAGCCCATCTAGTGTCGCCGCACAGCGCCGAGATGAGTGAGTTCGAGTTCGGCCTAATCGTGGCCGGCAATGCCTTCCATCGCTGGGTGGTGCACTGTATGAGTGCAGCGGGCCTAAAGGATCTGACGCCGTTGGACGTACTGGTGTTACACCACATCACGCACCGAGCCCGGAACAAGCGACTGGCCGATATCTGCTTCATCATGAATGTAGAAGACACCCACCTGATTAACTACGCACTCAAGAAGCTGCAGAATTTGGGCGTGGTGGTCTCCAGCAAAAGCGGCAAGGATGTGACCTATGCGTGCACCGAGATGGGGCTGGACTACGTGAACCGTTACCGCGAGATACGCGAGTCCTGCCTGATCAACGCTCTCAATGCTGACGATGGGCTGAACCGTGACATTGGCGAACTGGCGCGCCTGCTCCGCCTGCTCTCGGGCATCTACGACCAGGCTGCGCGCTCGGCCGCCAGTCTCTAACCCACTCATCTTTTTACCCGCATTAACTAATAGGCACCGCATAAAAAAGATGGTGTAAAACGCTGACATTTCTGGATCGACCGGGGCGCACTTTTACGGACGTGGTGGGCAAGCGACCGGATGGTACGTTGGTCAACCGCACGCGGCTTTCGGGATGCGCTGCGCATTGGGTCAATGCCATCAAGAAGATTTCGGTCGCACGCGGCTACGATATAACGCGTTACACGCTACAGTGTTTTGGCGGTGCCGGCGGCCAACACGCCTGGCTGGTAGCCGATGCGCTGGGCATAACCCAGGTATTTGTGCGTGCGCTGGCCGGTGTGCTCACCGCCTACGGCATGGGACTAGCCTACCAAAACGTGATTCGGGAACAAGCGGTTGAACTCAAGTTGTCGCCAGCCGCGCTGCCCGAGATTGCCGACGCGCTCAGCCGCCTAACCATGCCGGCACAGGCTGAACTGCAACGCCAGCAGGTCAGCACGGGCACGATGACCACGCATCAACGCGTGCATGTGCGCTATGAGGGCAGCGACGCTGCGCTAATCATGCCGTTTGGCACGCTGGATCAGACTCAAACCAGTTTTGAAGGCGCTTACCGCCCGCGTTTCGCTTTTCTGATGCAGGGCAAGGGCCTGGTGGTGGAAGCCGTGTCGGTTGATGCCGTGCTGGTGGTACGCGAAGACCGGCAACCGGGTGACCTGATTGCCGGCCCCGCCATCATTGCCGAAAACAACGCCACCACCGTGGTCGAGCCCGGCTGGGAAGCCCGGTTGACAGCTTTTGACCATCTGATGCTTGACCGGCGCGTGCCGCGAAATATCAAGTTTGCCGTGAGGACAACGGCAGACCCGGTGTTGCTGGAGGTCTTCAACAACTTATTCATGAACATTGCCGAGCAGATGGGCCTGCAGCTGTAGAACACCGCCCACTCGGTCAATATCAAGGAACGGCTGGACTTCAGCTGCGCGCTGTTTGACACGCAAGGCAATCTGATCGCCAACGCGCCGCACATGCCGGTGCACCTGGGTTCGATGGGCGAAAGCATCAAGACCGTGATCCACGAGAATGCAGGGAAAATGCAGGTGGGCGATGTCTATGTACTGAACGCCCCCCACCACGGCGGCACGCCTTTGTCCGACATCACTGTTATCACACTGGTCTACCTGCA
>JBLHZH010000053.1:0-9735 GCA_047629695.1 Rhodoferax sp. | reverse complement strand
ACATCAAGTACCTGCCTCAAATGCCGGATGAGACGAAGAGACGCTATCTCTTTGTGGCCGTTGATCGAGCGACGAGATGAGTTTATTTGCGCATTTACAAAAACCAGACTGACGTCAGCAGTACCGACTTTTTGCGTCGGTTGAGAAAAGTCGCACCGATGAAAATTCAAAAGATTCTGACTGACAACGGGAGTCAGTTCACGGATCGCTTTACAGCCAAGGATAAGCGCGCCACAGGCAAACCCGTTTCGCCTCAGCGGCGGAGTTGGAGACGACTCTGACGCTTTATTTAAAAACCTACAACCACCCTGTCCCGCAGCGGGCTTTGAAGCACCAAACACTTACGCAAGCTTTGCAGAAGTGGCGCGCAGAAAAACCTGATTTGTTTGTGAAACGAGTTTATGAACAGGCGGGACTTGACATCTAGCCAAGTTTTGAATACAGGAAACCCAGGTTCACAATTAGCTGAACTGAAAGCTAAACACGCTGCAGCACCTGCTCGCAAGCTTGACTATAGGCGTTTGTAACGCTGCATCCCTTTGACGAATACCCTTGCCTTAGCGCGCCGTAGGGCCCACGCCTTTTGCGGGGCGAGACTTTCAGTAATTTCAGTTCAGCGCTCATTAAATTCACCCTGCAAAGTCCTCGTAGCAGTAACAACCGCGAGATGCCTCGTATCCAAAGGGTCAATTCGAGGAATAAATAAGAGCGGAAGCTTATGAATGTGCCGTTATGTTAGAAGCCCGGACGCTTGGAATGGCCTAATTGCCTTATTAACTTGCTCTGAATTCAACCTGCCAAGCAGGAAAAAGGCTTCACCTTCAGAAAATACGCGGGCCCAGTATAGGGTCTGGTCGATGATGAGATGAGGGCTAGGGCAACGTACTAGTCCGGCGCATAAGTCGCTACCGCCGGCACCATAGACCACTAATATGTCTGTTGCAGAGAACGACTGGGGCATCAATTTTTCTCTGGGACTGTTGACGTAACGAATGACGGCATCTGCCGTTGCGGCAAGTCCCTTGCGGCAGCAAACCGTAGCAAGCAGGCGTCAATTACGGCCTTGAAGTCGACGTCGCGCGCTATTTCTGCAGTTTTAAGCGCAACCCATCCAAAAGGAGACTGCTTCAACGGCAGCAAAACCTGCACCAGCATGACGACGACCACCGGGCCCGTGTCGACTCCCTGAGGCTGGGGCACCGATTGAGCGTGACAAGCTGAAGGGACTCGGAATACTTCCATTTCAAACGGGAGTAATTAAAGGCCGAGTCCAGCCCGACCGCCACCGTGACCGACCCGGCACAGCGCCTGTTGACCTGCTGGCACCACGCGACCACCACGACACTGACCGGCACCTGCTGGACTGACTGCCTGCCAATTCCGTGACCGTCACGAAATAGGTTCAGGGCTGGTGCTGGTTGCCAACTGACATTTGAAAAGGAGGATGGTGCTGGGGTTCTGTTGGCGCTGGATTCGGGCAACTTGCCTACAGATTGCCCACAAGCAACACCAAAGAGAAAGGGCTTGCTACTATCTTCATAGCGGCAAACCCTTGCTGGTATTGGAGGAAGAGGTGGGATTCGAACCCACGGTACCTTACGGTACGCCTGATTTCGAGTCAGGTACATTCGGCCACTCTGCCACTCTTCCCAATTCGATGAAGCTGATTGTAGCAGCGCTGACAGCCGGTTAAATAGACTCAGTCAGTGGCTTGCATTTGTTGCAAGGCGGCGTTGATGTCTTGTGGTTCGACTTCGGTGCTGGCTTGCAGTTTGTCGGCCAGGCCGGGTAGGGCCGGACTGCCTTGGGCTTGCAGCAGGGCAATGGTTTGACCAGCTTCCCTGGGCGAGGCAAAGCCCAGGCTTTGCAGCAGCAGGCGGCCGTCGGTGTCGATCAGTTTGAAGTAGAACTGGCCGTCTGGCTCACGGTACTGTTTGAAGCTTGGCTTGGCCGCTTTAGTCGTTTTGGGGGATGCACGCTGGTCTTGCGCACGCAGGTCGCGCAGGCCTACTGCGTGGCGCAGTCGGCCCATGAAGGGGGTCGCAATCTGGCGCGCCCGGATAGCACCGGCCAGCAAAATGGCTTCAATTTTGGCGGGGTCTTTCATTAGCGCCAGGTAGGTTTCGCGCATGGGCGCGATTTCTTGGTCGATGCGCTCAAAGACCAGCGTTTTGGCATCGCCCCAGGCAATGCCGTTGGCGTAGGCTTGGCGCAGGGTGGCGGTTTCCTGGGGGCTTGCAAAGGCCTGAAAAATCTGGAACAGGGCCGAGCCTTCGGTGCTTTTGGGCTCGCCCGGCGCACGCGAGTCGGTGACGATGCTGGCAATCAGTTTTTTAAGCTCTGCCCGAGGTGTAAAGAGTGGAATGGTGTTGTTGTAGCTCTTGCTCATCTTGCGGCCGTCCAGGCCGGGCAGAGTGGCAACGTCTTCTTCGATCTCGGCCGCCGGGGGCACAAAGTGCTCACCGTAACGATAGTTGAAGCTGTGCGCCATGTCGCGCGCCATCTCGATGTGCTGCACTTGGTCGCGCCCGACCGGTACTTTATGGGCGTTGAACATCAAAATGTCAGCGGCCATCAGCACCGGGTACATGAAGAGTCCGGCGCTGACGTCAGTGTCCGGATCGTCGCCAGCAGCTAGGTTTTTGTCGACCGAGGCCTTGTAGGCGTGGGCCCGGTTCAGGATGCCCTTGCCGGTGACGCAAGTCAGAAACCAGGCGAGTTCAGGGATTTCAGGCACATCGGACTGTCGATAGAAGGTGACGCGTGCCGGGTCCAGCCCGGCGGCCAGCCAGCTGGCGGCAATCTCCAGCGTAGAGCGCTGGATAAGTGCCGGCTCGCCGATCTTGATGAGGGCGTGGTAGTCGGCCAGAAAATAAAAACTCTCGACATCAGTCTGTTGGCTGGCGCGCACCGAGGGCCGGATGGAGCCAACATAATTACCCAGGTGCGGGGTACCAGAGGTGGTGATGCCAGTTAAAAAACGCGTGGAACTCATGTGATGCAAATACTAGTTAGGGGCAAGAAATTCAAGCAGGCCAGGGTGCATGGACTGCCGCGCTGCGCTCGCACAGACGATAGGCAACCGATTCAGCCGAAAATAAGTTTGATCGGGGTCAGTAAGATATCTAGCACGCCATAGCTTAGGGACATCAGGGGAAGCAACCAGAGGCTGCTGACGATGCCTGTGAGTACCAAGGCCATGACAATGAAAAAGCCCCAGGGTTCGATCCGGGATACCAGTTCGGCGGCGCGGTAGGGCAACAGGCCGACCAGAATACGCCCGCCATCCAGCGGCGGCAGCGGGAACAGGTTAAAGGCAAACATCACTAGATTGACCAAAACCCCGCCTTGCGCCATTTTTAGGAAAAAAGGCTCGGTGACGCCGGAGCCACTGAGTATGAAATACAGAATCCCCCAGAAAAAAGCTTGAACGAAGTTGGAAGCAGGGCCGGCCAGGGCGACCCAGACCATGTCGCGCTTGGGGTTGCGCAGATTGCCAAAGCGCACAGGTACCGGTTTGGCGTAACCAAACAGAAAGGCGCCCGACGTGGCGAAATACAGCATGAGCGGCATCAATATGGTGCCGACCGGGTCAATGTGCTTGATCGGGTTGAGGGTGATGCGCCCCAACATGTAGGCGGTGTTGTCGCCAAAATGCCGGGCTGCGTAGCCGTGGGCTGCTTCGTGCAGGGTGATGGCGAACAGCACCGGCAGCGCGTAGATGGCTATGGTTTGAATAAGGTTGGCGATATCCATCAGGTCATGTTCTCAGGGCACGGTTGGTGAATTGCGTTACAGGCCGATTGCGGCCAGCGAACCGCGGCCTTGGCGGATCACGACGGGTTCGGTGTCGGTCAGGTCGACCACGGTGGTGGGTTCACGGGCACAGGCCCCGGCGTCGATGACAGCGCCAATCTGCTTTTTATAACGTTCTCGGATTTCGGCGGCGTCGTTCATGGGCTCGTGTTCCCCCGGCGCAATCAGGGTCGTGGCTAAGAGCGGCCCGCTGTGCAGTTCCAGCAAGGCCTGCAATACCTTGTTTTCGGGCACGCGTAGGCCAATGGTTTTGCGGGCCGGGTGGCTCAGGCGGCGTGGCACCTCTTTGCTGGCTTCCAGAATAAAGGTGTAAGGGCCGGGCGTGGCTGATTTGATGAGCCTGAACTGCAGGTTGTCCACTTTGGCGTAATTGGCCAGTTCCGACAAGTCGCGGCACAGCAGCGTGAGGTGGTGTTTCTCGTCGACCCCACGGATGTGGCGCAGCTTGTCGGCGGCGGCCTTGTCGTCCAGATGGCAGACCAGGGCGTAGCTGGAGTCGGTTGGCACGGCTATCACCTCGCCTTTTTCAAGCAGGGCGACGGCCTGCTTGAGCAAACGGGGTTGTGGGTTGTCGGGATGAACTTCAAAAAACTGGGGCATGGCTTATTGTCGGTGAATCGGTTGAGGGAGTGGCGTGATGCAGTGCTGTCGGGCCAGTTCATGCCGGGACAGCAGGGCATTGCCAATGCCGCTGGCGGCTACCGTGGCAATGCCAGCCCAGGCCAGTGCATCGGGCATATGGTTAAACACCAGCCAACCGCCTGTGGTGGCAAAGGCAATCTGGGTGTAGATATAGGGCGTCAGTACCGGCGCCGAGGCTCGCATATAGGCCCGGATCAGCATCAAATGGCCCACGGTGCCAAGCAGACCGACCAGTAAAAACCAGGGCCAATGGGTCAGCAGGGCGGCGCTGCTCCAGTAGAACACCACAATCGGGCTGAGCAGCAGGGCGCCGACTAGGCCAGTGTAGAAATGGGTGGTGTAGGGGTTGTCTTCGCCGCTCATGCGGCTGGTCAGCACCTGAAAACAGGCATTGGTAAAGACCAGTAGCACCGGAAACAGCAGGGCCCAGCTGAACACTTGGCCGCCCGGGCGAATGACCAGCAAGACTCCCGCAAAACCAGCCGTCATTAAGATCCAGCGCTGGGGTGAGACGTGGTCTTTGAGTAACCAGGCGGCGAGTGCAATAGCGAGTAGTGGCGACAACATCACCATGGCAGTGAACTCACCTACTGGCAAGTGTTGCAAGCCAAAAAAAGCACAGGTGCTGCTGGACAGCAGTAGCAGGCCGCGCAAGGCCTGAAAGCGGGGGTTGGGGGTATTGAACAGGCGCAGTCTCTGCACCGGAAACCGCAGGACCAGGGTCAGCAGCGCCTGAAAGGCGTAGCGAAACCACAGTAGCATGAGAACTGGAACCAGGGTGGTGGCGTATTTGGTGCTGGTATCGAGTGCCGCAAAGCACAGGGCAGCCAGCACAATCAAACCGATGCCCGCGCCTTGCCGGCTGCGCCAGAAGGACACGGAGTGGGCGCTCAGTGAGTTGACTGGGCGCTGTACTGGATGCGGTCGGCCAGCAGTTCCCATACCGGTGTCAGTTGGCCGGGCAGGTAGGGCAGGGTGCCCAGTTCGGTGTGGCTCTCGTCGGGGCTGTGAAAGTCGCTGCCGCGTGAGGCTACCAGACCAAATTCACGGGCGGTGTCGGCGTAGCTCAGGTACTCGGCAGGGGTGTGGCTACCGGTAATAACTTCAACGCCTAGGCCACCATGGCCCTTGAACTCAGTGAACAGGGCAAACTCCTGATTGGCACTGAATTTGTAACGTGCTGGGTGCGCGATAACGGCAGCGCCGCCGGCCTGCGTGATCCAACTAATTGCATCTTTCAGGGTAGCCCAGCGGTGCTCGACAAAGCCGGGCTTACCTTCGGTCAGGTACTTTCGAAAGACCTCGTTGGTGTCGCGGCAGACGCCGGTGTCCACCAGAAAGCGGGCAAAGTGGGTGCGTGAGATCAACTCATGGTTACCGGCAAACTTCAGTGCGCCCTCGTAAGCGCCCAAAATACCAGCCTTGGCCAGCCCAGCCGACATGTCCATGGCGCGTTGACCGCGTCCGCCCCGAGTCTGAACCAGTCCCTGCTGCAGGGCGGCGTTGTCAGGGTCAAACCCCAGGCCCACAATATGCACGGTCTGCTCAAGGAAAGTGACTGAAATTTCGACGCCAGTAAGGTAATGCATGTCTTCAGCCCGGGCCGCTGCCGCCGCACGCTGCTGGCCACCAATTTCGTCGTGATCGGTCAGCGCCCACAACTCGACACCGTTGGCTTTGGCTCGGGACGCGAGTGCTTCAGGCGTGAGGGTGCCGTCGGAAACAACAGAATGGCAGTGGAGGTCGGCGTTTAAAATTGAAATCACATTAACATTTTAGGCCTGTGTTGTAGATAACTCGGCTGCCTCGATCAAAAACCGCACCCGACGAATGCCATTCCAGGCATCGGCATCCAGGCGGAAGGCCAGTTTGACCGGGGACGGCAGCGTCTCGGTGTGGCCAAACCAGATGCCGTCCACCGGTTGTCCTTGGTGTTTGAGTTTGAGCGCCAGGTGTTTTTCGCCGACCAGGCGTTGTGACACCACTTCAAGTTCTTCGCTGAATGTGGGTGGGGAAAAGCCCTGGCCCCAGACTTCCTTGTGCAGCGCGTCCACCAGTTCAACGCGTCGATACTCGGGCTTGAGCGGGCCATCGGTTTCGAGCCGACGGGTCAGGGTCGCGGCGTCCAGCCATTCTTGGGCTACTTCGTTGAGGCCATGCTCAAAAATGTCAAAGTTTTCTTCAGCAATAGTGCAGCCGGCCGCCATGGCGTGGCCGCCAAAACGCAGCAGTACGTCGGGGTAGCGCTTGGCGACCAGGTCGAGCGCATCGCGCAGGTGAAAGCCGGCAATCGAGCGCCCCGACCCTTTAAGTTCGTGTTCTTTGCCGGGTGCCGCGCTGGCGGCAAAGACAAAGGTCGGGCGGTGTAGCTTGTCTTTGATGCGCGAGGCCACGATGCCCACCACCCCTTCGTGGAAGTCGGGGTCAAAGACGCAGATCGCGGGCGGAGGTTCGTCCTCTTCATCAAACAGCGACTCGGCAATGGCAAAGGCCTGGTCGCGCATGCTGCCTTCAATCTCGCGCCGCTGGCGGTTGATGCCATCGAGTGTTTTTGCTAACTCGTCGCCCCGCGCGGCGTCGTCAGTGAGGAGCAGTTCGATGCCCAGCGTCATGTCCGACAGGCGGCCGGCGGCATTGATGCGCGGCCCCAAGGCGAAGCCAAAGTCAAATGTGGTGGCCGCCTCGGCGCTGCGCCCGGCGGCACCAAAGAGAGCGGCCAGTCCGGTCGGCATGGCCAGGGCGCGCACCCGTTTAAGTCCCTGAGCGACCAGGCGACGGTTGTTGGTGTCAAGCTTGACGACGTCGGCGACTGTGCCCAAGGCAACCAGCGGCAGCAGGATATCCAGCTTGGGCTGGCTACCCGTATTAAAGTAACCGCGCTGGCGCAACTCGGCGCGAAGCGCCAGCAGCACATAAAACATGACCCCGACGCCGGCGATGGACTTGCTCTCGAACGGGCAGTCCGGCTGGTTTGGATTAACGATGACATCGGCCTCGGGCAGTACCACTTGCCCTGCCCGCAGCGCTGGCAAATGGTGGTCGGTCACCAGCACCTGCAAGCCCAGCGCTTTGGCGCTGGCCACACCCTCCAGACTGGCGATGCCGTTGTCTACGGTAATCAACAGGTCAGCGCCGCTGTCCTTGACGCGTTGCGAGATGGGAGGCGTCAGGCCGTAGCCATCGACCACACGGTCGGGCACGATGTAGTCGACGTATTTGGCGCCCAGTAATTTGAGGCCGCGTATGGCGATGGCGCAGGCGGTGGCACCGTCGCAGTCGTAGTCGGCCACGATGCAGAGTTTTTTGTTGGAGTGAATCGCGTCGGCCAGCAGTTGTGCCGCCTCTTGGGTGCCATGCATCTGGCTTGGGGGAATCAGGTGAGCCAGGCCGTCGTCAAGTTCTTGCGGGGTTTTGACACCGCGTGCGGCGAACAACTGGGCCAGCAGCGGGTGGATGCCGGCTTGCTCCAGCGCCCAGGCGGTGCGGGGTGGCGTGTCACGGGTAATGATTTTCATAGGGATTCCAGGCAGGAGGACGGCGGTGGCGTACCAAACAGGTTCATGAATTTTTTAAAAAAGGGCTGTGGGCGTGCCTGCCAGGTTTGCGCGTGGCGTTCGCCGCAAAGTGTGATTTGGCCGTTCTCGCCGCGCGCCAGTGCGGCCAGCAGGGCGGCACATTCTGTGGCGTCAAGCGTCTGCCAAGCTTGGACCCAGGTGGTCCAGTCTTCGTTCAGCGCAGCTGTGCGCAAGGTGCTAACTTCAAGCAGTGCCATGTCCGGCGCGCGGGGGGACCAGGCCGCTGGCAGTGCGCCGCTGCCGCTGAGCCAGAACGAGTTGACGGGCGGCAGGCCATGGGCTTCGCGGGCGTCGTTCTCGGGGTGGGTGTAAAGCAGCATCTGCATTTCGTTTTGCAGACGCCGCAGGGCAGCCGCCTGGGGGCTGCGGGGAATCCAGTTTTCTACATTGCGCCCGACCACTCGATCCAGCGAGGCACTGGCCAGGTCGGCAAAGACCGCACCCTGGGCCAACCAGCGGTTGGGCTGCGCGTAATGCAGCGCGATGCCGTCTTCGGCAAAGTAGGGTTGCATGGCGGCCAGCAGGGTACGTGACGCGGCTTCAGAAAAGTCCGGCAGTGCCGCCCCGCTCATGGCGATGTGGTTGGTGCGTATCTGCCAGTTGCAAGGTGTAATAAAAGCCCAGGCGCCCGTAGCCTGCGGTCGCGTTAGGTCCATGTGGACCGCCTGCTGTGCCGCCCAGGGAATCAGCCCGTCGGGGGCAGCAAGGCCCAACGCGCGGGACAGCGCTCGTTCATGCGGTAGCGACAGGCTGAACTCGTCACCGGCATCGAGCGGCTCGGGTGTCAGCCGTTTCAGCAGTTGGGTCAAGTTGGGTAGTTGCAGCGTGGGCAGGGCCTGGCGGCAGCCATCGGCGCTGCAAAAGGCAAAAGGAATCAAAAGATGCATGGAGCGATTGTGCGGGATGGCGCGATCCCTCGCCTTTGCGAGGCCGCAGGCTGCGGTCATCCATGATCGCGACTTCGTCTCTGCAAGTGCAGCGCGGCAGCCCATGACTGCCTGGGTTACCGCGTCGTTCCTCCTCGCAAAGACGAAGAGATATCGGAGGATGCCACAATCATGCTTGTTTAAAAAACGGTCGGTTGATGAAAATTCCCTACGAACTCATTCTGGGCTGGCGCTACACACGGGCCGGTCGTGCGACCCGGCGCAATGGCTTTATTTCTTTTATTTCCGGTGTTTCTATGCTGGGCATTGCGCTGGGTGTGGCGGCATTAATTATTGTGTTGAGCGTTATGAACGGCTTCCAGAAAGAAGTACGTGACCGCATGCTGGGGGTGGTCTCGCATATCGAGATTTTTGCCCCCAACGGGGCTGCACTACCGGATGTTGCTCGAACCCTGGCTGAGGTCAAGGCGAATCCGCAGGTGATTGGTGCGGCGCCCTTCATCTCGACGCAGGCTCTACTGGCGCGTGGCGAGGACATGAAAGGCACACTGGTTCGGGGCATTGACCCGACCCGTGAGCCCGAGGTCACGGAGTTGGCCATTACGCTCAAAAACACTGGACTGAACCGCCTTATTCCCGGCGACTTTGGTGTGGTGCTGGGCGTCGAACTGGCACGCTCGTTGGGGGTGCGGGAAGGTGACCGCGTCACACTGGTGGCGCCCAGCGGCCAGGTGACGCCGGCCGGGGTGGTGCCGCGACTTAAGCAAATGACGGTGGTCGGCACTTTTGATTCGGGTCATTTCGAGTACGACTCG
>JBLHZH010000052.1:0-9768 GCA_047629695.1 Rhodoferax sp. | reverse complement strand
GGTACCAATTTTTCTTCTTTCAGTGCGGCTATGATGCCCGCCAGCGTGAGGGCCTGCGTTTTGACAAGGGCGACGGCGCGTTTTTGTGCTTCAAAGGAGAGTTTGTACCGTCCCAGGCTGGCCAATACCAGGATGAAGCGGGCAGGTCGCGCTTCAAAAGAAGTCCGTTTTTTCACCAGACGTTCGAGCTCAGGCATCTCTGCGGGTGTGACCTCTCTGAGGCGAACAATTTTTGGCATGCACGTCTTTTTTAGTGAAAAGACATCAAACACCAAATTCTGTAGAAGCTTGGCCTCTTTTGCTTAACGCCCCCGATTTCGTTGGTAAATCATATGATTTTTATCAAGAATATAGCGACCCAGACGGCAGGTTTTTTCAATCCTGAACGGGAGGTGCAGGTCAGCCAGAATCCATTAGGTGTTGATGTCAGAGATGACTTTACCGCAAGGGGGGTCGTCAAAATTGATAGCTAAAGATTGCGTGCACTACAGCGATAGTGATGGATCATGAAAGGCAATACTTCAAATACTGACTATAGTAGTTACAGGCTTTGATGAATAAAACACTTTAATTTTAAATTAACGTACATTGTGTGAGGTTTTTGTGAATTAGCTACTTTGAATGGGTCCCTTTATATTTTGAAGGTAAATTTTTATTCATGACTCATGAATAGTCCCGAGAGGTTTAGTATGCAAACAATACGTCACTATGTCGCTCCGGTCGTTGCTATTGCTGCGCTGGTTATTTTGAGTGGTTGCGCCGGCATGAGCCAACGCGACCGCAGCATCGCCACCGGCGCCGCCATCGGCGGGGTGGCGGGCAATGTGCTGCTGGGGGGAGGTGTGCTGGGCACGGCCGCTGGCGCTGCCGCCGGCGGCGTCATCGGCAATGAAGTCAACAAGCGCAAATAAGCTGGAGGCGTTCGTCTTCCCATGATTGAAACTACCTTACAAACGCTGGCGCACGGTATTACCTTGTCGTGTCGCTGCGCGGGTACCCCGGGGCGTCCGGTGCTGCTGTTCTTGCATGGCTTCCCGGAAGCCGCCTTTGTCTGGGACGGGTTGCTGACCCATTTTTCGCAACCCGAGAACGGCGGCTATCGCTGCATTGCCCCCAATCTGCGTGGCTTTGAGCGGTCCAGCGCCCCCACTGAGGTGGCGGCCTACCGGCCCAAGCATCTGGTGCAGGATGTTGCCGCCCTGATTGCGCTTGAAGGGGGCCAGGTTGAATGCCTGATCGCCCACGACTGGGGCGGCGCTGTGGCTTGGAACTTGGCGGCGGCACAACCAGCCTGCCTGAAAAAGCTGGCCATCATCAACTCTCCGCATCCGGGTACCTTCTTGCGCGAGCTACAGCGCTCACCGGCCCAGCAGGCCGCCAGTGCGTACATGAACTTCCTGATCCGTCCCGACGCCGAAGCGCTGCTGGCCGAGGACGATTTCCGCCGTTTGTGGGAGTTTTTTACTGCGATGGGCGCCGTCGATGGCCCACACGCTTGGCTGACCGATGCCGTCAAGGCGCAATACCGGGCGGTCTGGGCCCAAGGGCTGACGGGGCCCTGCAACTACTACCGGGCCTCACCCTTGCGGCCGCCACGTCCCGGGCCACCGCACCACGACCCGGCGGCGGCTGCGGTGACGATTCCCCGTGCCCTGCTCGAAGTCCATCTGCCCACGCTGGTGCTCTGGGCCATGGGCGACACTGCCCTGCCGCCGGCGCTGCTGGACGGTCTGGAAGACTTTGTGCCGCAAATGACCTTGTGCCGCATCGATGATGCCACGCACTGGATCGTGCATGAGCAGCCCGTGCTGGTGGCGGCCCATTTGCAGCAGTTTTTAAAGTAAAACTGAATCAAGTGCTCGGTGCAATGCGGCGCAGCAACATGCGTGTGCTGCAGGGCCAGCCAATGCGGCCAAACCAGGCGCCGCCGGCAATGGCCGAGGCAATCACCACGCCGTAGACTACCAGCGCCAGCCCCTGCGCCATGAAGACACCCGCCAAGCCGCTACCCCCGTGAATCGCCAGCCAGCCTCCGATGGCGGCCACGGCCAGTCGTACGATGTTGCCGACTACCGGCCAAAGCAGCCGGCCGGCGCCCTGAGAGGCAAAGTACAGCACCAATCCCACGCCAAAAAAGCCATACAACGGGCCAACGCTACGTAAGTAAAGCGTGCCAGCTTCAATCATGGCCGGGTCACTGCCGAACAGTGACAGCCAAGCGTGGGGAAAAAGGGCCGCAGCCAGGCCAATAGCGGACGTCAAGATAAAAGCCATGGCGGCCCCGATCCAGGTCGCGCGCAAGGCGCGTTCATGCTGGCCCGCTCCCATGCAGGTGCCCACCATGGCCACCAGCGGGGCGCCCAGACCAAAAACCAGCGGCACCAGCAGGTATTCGAGTCGGGATGCGGTGCCGTAACCCGCAATCGCTGCCGGGCCAAAACCACCGGCCAGTGCAGTGGCTACGCCGATCGACAGATTGGTGGCCACAGTTGAAATGGAGCCCACTAGGCCAATGCGCAAAATGTCCTTAAACAGTGACCACTGCAGCTTGACCTGCCTGAACGAGGGCTTAAGCAGACTGTGGCTGGACCACAAGTAGGCCGCCAGCGCCAGCGTACCAACCAGGTAATAAAGCAATAGCGCAATCGCGCCGCCGGCAATGCCGAGTCCGGGCAGCGGGCCCCAGCCGAAAATCAGCAAGGGCGACAACGGCACCAGCACCAGCACACCGACTACGGTCACCTTAGCTGGCACCGCCATATTGCCGGTGCCACGGATGACCGCTGCCAGCGAGTTGAACAGCCAGACCAGCAGGGCGCCGGCAAAGACCCAGTGCGAATAGGTGACGGCAGCTTTCAGCGCGGCGCCACTGCCGCCCATCAGGGTGTAGAGCCAGCGGCCACCCAGCAGCAAGGCTACTGAAAACACGAGACCAAAACCCAGCGCAATCACCATGGCGTGCAATACCAGTGCATCGGCGGTGTCGCGCCGACCCGCGCCAAGTGCACGCGCAATGGATGAAGCGATGCCCCCACCCATGGCACCGGCAGACGTCATTTGCATCAGCATCACCACCGGAAAAACCAGCGCCATACCGGCCAGCGCATCGGTCCCCAGTTTGCCCACAAAAAAGGTCTCGATCAGACCTACGCTGGCCTGCGCCACCATCACCACAATATTGGGCGCGGCCAGACGCAGCAACGTGCGACCAATCGGCGCTTCGAGTAATAGGCGAGTTCTGGCGTCCAGGGTGTTATTCAACATCGGCTCCCGTGTCGCTGGGCAGGGGCGACAGCAAGGTCAGCGCGTCGTCAATTAGGTCGTGCAATGCCAACACGCGCTCGGTGCCCAGCAGGGCATTGAGACTGTCTTGGGCTACTTTCCAGTGCTGGCGCGCGGCTTCGCGTTTGTCGTGGCCGGCGTCGGTGAGGGTCACGCTTCGGCTGCGGGCATCGCTACCGGGTGCCAGCGCGAGCCAGCCTGCGTCAATCAACGGGCGCATGTTGCGCGTCAGCGTGGAGGCACTCATTTTCATGCTTTTGGCCAACTCGCCCGGGCGAATTGGGCCGAGCTTGAGCACATGACTCAGCAACGAATACTGCGTGGTTTTCAGGCCGACCTTGAGCATCTCAAGGTCGTAGTGGTGGGCCACCTGCCGCATCATCTGGCGCAGGCGTAGGTTAGTGCAGCCCAGCGCCCGGAGCTTGGGTGGTGTTGGCGATGCCGTGGGCAGAGTCATAATTTAAATTGTAGTTGCAAATATTGCATATGCAATAGTTAAATTTTTCGTCTTTGTGATTGCTGTAGTGCTGGAGCTTCTTGCAACGCCGAATACCGCGCGGCAGCCTATGCCCCTTCTTCGTCTCTGCAAGGAGGAATGACGCAGCAGTCTAGGAAGTCATAGGCTGCCGTGCTGCGTTCGCAGAGACGAGACGAGACGAGAAGAGAAGAGATTCGTCTCCGAAAAGCCGCAGGCCGCGGCAATCCATGTCCCTCTTTGTAATATCAGGGCATCAGCGAGGTCTGAGTGGGTCGTCCAGGCAGGTGCAACTGGCTGGTGGCGGCCGGGGTTTGTGCCAGCAGCTTGCCGCGCCGAAATACCTTCAGGCGGGTGGCGCGCAGGCGCAAGGCCTCGACCGGGCTGCGCGCCTGAAGCAGTACAAAATCGGCATTGCAACCGGCTTCCAGGCCATAGCCGGTCAGGCCCAGAATGCGGGCGGGGTTCTGCGTGACCGCTTCAAAACATTGGCGCATGCCGGCCTGACTGGTCATCTGGGCCACATGCAAGCCCATATGAGCGACTTCAAGCATGTCGCCACTGCCTAGGCTGTACCAGGGATCCATCACGCAGTCGTGGCCAAACGCCACGTTGATGCCGGCGGCCAGCAGTTCGGGCACGCGTGTCATGCCACGGCGTTTCGGGTAGCTATCGTGTCGGCCCTGCAGTGTGATATTGATGAGTGGGTTGGAAATTACATGCAGTTGTGCCTCGGCCATCAGCGGCAGCAGCTTGCTCACGTAGTAGTTGTCCATGCTGTGCATGGAGGTCAGGTGTGAGCCGGTGACGCGGCCCTGCAGTCCCAGCCGCTGGGTCTCGAAGGCCAGTGTTTCAACATGGCGTGACTGTGGGTCGTCGGATTCGTCGCAGTGCATGTCCACCGGCAGGCCGCGCTCGGCGGCCAGTTCACACAGCAGCCGTACACTGTGCGTGCCTTCGTCGTAGGTGCGCTCAAAGTGCGGAATGCCACCCACCACATCGACCCCGAGGTCGAGCGCGCGCTTCAGATTTTCTAGGTTTTGTTCTGGCCCCTGGGGGCCGCGCAGCACGCCATCCTGCGGAAATGCGACCAGCTGCAAATCCAGGTAAGGTGCGACGCGGCGCTTGACCTCCAGTAGCGCTTCGACCGCCAGTAGGCGGGGGTCGCAGACATCGACATGGGTGCGAATCGCCAGCAGGCCCTGGGCCACGGCCCAGTCACAGTAGGTCAGCGCCCGGGTCATCAGCGCCTCCTGTGTCAGTTGTGGCTTGAGCTCACCCCATACCGCAATGCCTTCAAGCAAGGTGCCAGAGGCGTTGACACGCGGCAGGCCGTAGCTCAACGGCGCGTCCATGTGAAAGTGGGCATCGACAAACGGCGGGCTCAGCAGCAGGCCTTGCGCATCGATGACCTCATGCGCCGGAGCTTGCAAGCCGGCACGGACTTCGACTATTTTTTCGTCGTGCACGGCAACTGACATGTCGCTGCGGCCGTCGGGCAGGGTGGCGTTGTGAATGAGAAGGTCGAGCATGGTAGGTGGAGTTGGGTTGGTTGGAAGGTTGGTTGCATGATGACAGCACAAGATGGCGGATTGTGTTGAGCAGTCCACTTTTTATTGAAGGGGTGTCGATATGGCAGACAAGAGCAAAGAATTCGTCGTGGTGTAGGGCACTGAGGATTTCCTGACCAGCCTGTGCAATTCAGTCACCCGTGTACACAATGTAGCCACGTACTGCCATGTTCACTATTCCAGCGTGCTTCATGCGCATCACAAAAACATGCCCAAAACCTGATATTGGCGGCTTTGTGCTGTTTAATGGCGGATTTTCTGGTCGGTCGTCATCAATTTTTCGGCGCAAATGGCTATGGAACTCTATGAAAGTTATAGGCTCAATATGGGCATACCCAAGTCAGAGTTGTCTGGCTCGCACACCTCCGATGAAGTGAGTGACATCATGGGGGAGCTCATGAACCAGATCGTGGGTGACTTCACGGGTAAAGTACGACGCCAGTTGCAAACACACATCACACAGACTCAGCCCAAAATGCTGGTGCTCAATAAGCAGGTGGTGCTGAGTGCGGGCACCCATCTGGACAACCCGGAGGCGCGCCGGGTGACGTTTTACATCGGGCGAAACAATATTTTTTACCTCGAGCTGGCGATCGATAAAACCGAGTTCATCAAGTTGCATGACTTTGACGCCAATGAAGTGATCGACCCCGATGAGTTGATGTCCCAGGTCCATACCGACTTGAACGCCAGTCAATTGGCGCAAAAATCGGCCGACCAGGATGAGCTTCTTAAGTCTCTGGGAGTGGCGCCTGGTGTCTGTCTTCCCGCGTCTAGAAAAACGTCCTCGCTGTGAATACAGGTAGGGGCTGCAAGTTGTCATGAGGGGGTCACAAACAGGAAATAGTCTTCATTCGTTTCCACCCTAAAGGCACATATGCTGATTCGTATCCTTGCAACGGCGCTGACGGCGCTGAGTCTGATTTCCTGCGCATCCACTGGTAGCAGCACGGGCACTTCCGGTGTTTCCGGCAGCGCCAGCTATTCCTTTGGCCTGTGGGGCGACATGCCCTACAAAAAAGCCGGCGACGACCCCAAGCTGCCCGCCGTCTTGCAAAGTATTAACGCCTCTGACATCGCATTTTCTTTGTACGACGGCGACATCAAGGACGGCAGCTCCAAATGCACTGACGACGTGTACACCGATGCGCTCAAGATGTTTGGCTCTATGGTCAAGCCCGTGGTCTATGTGCCCGGTGATAACGAATGGACCGACTGCCACCGCAGCAACAACGGCGGCTACGACGGCCTGGAGCGGCTGGCGCATTTGCGCAAAGTGATGTACCCCACGCTTAACAGCCTGGGTCAGACCACGCTGGCGCTGGCGCACCAGGGCAAGGCGGCGGGCGACAAATACATAGAGAACGTGCGTTTCCAGTACGGCGCCGTGGTGTATGCCGGCTTCAATGTGCCCGGCAGCAACAACAACGTCATCCTGAGCGCCAAGGAATGTACCAAAAAGAGTGCACGCACCATCGCGCAATGTGACGCCTCCAACAGCGAATACCTGGAGCGAGACGAAGCCAACGTGATGTGGCTGGCGCAAACCTTCCAGTCTGCCAAAGACCGTCAGGCCCGCGGTGTGGTGTTGGTGATTCAGGCCGACCCCGGCTTTGACTTGCCCGAAACTGAAGATACCGACGAGAGTTTGCTGCCCCAGTTCAGCGGCTACCGTAACTTCATGGACCACATCGTGGCGCAAACTGAAAAATACGCCGGTCAGGTGTTGCTGGTGCATGGCGATACGCATTTTTTCAAGATCGACAAGCCGCTCTACAGCCCTAATAAACTGCTGCCCAACTTGACCCGTGTGCAGACCTTTGGCAGCCCCAGCCTGCATTGGGTCAAAGTGACAGTAAACCCGGCATCCGAGCAGGTGTTCATGGTTCAGCCGATGATCGTCAAGCAACCGTAAAACCACTAGCGCTCGCCCTTGCGGTAAGGCTTCATTAGCGCTTGCGGGTAACTGGCCTTGCGGGCTACCAGCACCAGTGCCACGATGGACAGCACGTAAGGCAGCATCAGGTACAGCTGATAGGGCAGCACTGCGGCTCCCGAATGCTGGAGCCGCAGTTGTAGCGCGTCAAAAAATGCAAACAACAGCGCGCCCAGCAAGGCTTTGCCCGGCCGCCATGAGGCAAATACAACGAGCGCCACACAGATCCAGCCACGCCCGTTGACCATGTTGAAAAAGAAGGCGTTAAAAGCTGACAAAGTCAGGAAAGCGCCCGCTACGCCCATGAGCGCTGAGCCCGCCACAATCGCTGCGGTGCGGGTGGCGGCCACAGAGACCCCCTGGCCTTCGGCTGCCTGCGGGTTCTCTCCCACCATGCGCACGGCCAGCCCCACTGGGGTGCGGTACAGCACGTAGCCGATCAGCGGCACCAGCAGCAGGGCCAGCAGGGTCAGGGGCGTTTGCTGCGCCAGGATCGGCAGCCCAAGCCAATCCATTTCAGCAAAGGGCGTGATGGTCGGTGGCGTAGATACCTTTGGAAAGCTCACGCGGTAGCCGTAGTAACTCAGGGCGGTGGCCAGCAGGGTGATGCCCAGGCCCGAGACATGCTGCGACAACGCCAGTCCGACGGTCAAAAAGGCATGCAGCAAACCCAGCACTGCGCCGGTCAAAGCTGCCACACCCACGCCTGCCCACAGAGGTAGCCCCAGATAAACTGCCAGCCAGCCGGTGAACGCCCCCGCCACCATGATGCCTTCAATGCCCAGATTCAAGACCCCGGCACGCTCGCACAGCAACACGCCCAGCGTGCCCAGAATTAGGGGGGTGGCAATGCGCAGAACGGCAACCCAGAAGGACGTGTTGGCGAGAATATCAAAAAATTCGGTCATTTAAATTTGACCCGGTATTGCGTTAGCAGCGTCGCCACCAGCACGGAGATGAGAGAGATGGCAACGATGACATCGGCAATGAAGGTGGGCACGCCCACGGCGCGGCTCATGCTGTCAGCACCCACCAGTACCCCGGCCACCAATACGCTGGCTGCCACCACGCCCAGTGGGTGCAGGCCGGCCAGCATGGCAATCACGATGCCGGTATAGCCATAGCCGGGCGACATGTCCAGGGTGAGGTAGCTGGTGCGACCGGCCACTTCAATGGCGCCGGCCAGCCCTGCCAGGGCACCCGACAACATCGCCACCATCACCACGGTGCGTGTGACCGACACACCGGCAAAGGCTGCCGCGCGGGGGTTGGCTCCCACGGCGCGAATGTCAAAACCCAGTACGGTGTATTTCATCAATGCCCATAGACCCACCGACAGGGCGCAGGCCCATAGCAGGCCGGTGTGCACGCGGGTTTTTTCTATCAGTTTGGATAGCTCCAGTTCTGGCACGAGCGCCACGCTTTGCGGCCAGCCCATGGCAGTGGGGTCTTTCATGGGACCGTCCAGCATCAGCGATACCAAAAGCAGCACGATGAAGTTCAGTAGCAGCGTGGTCACCACTTCATCCACCCCCAGCCGGGCCTTCATCAGCGCCGGCCCCAGCAGCATCAGAGCGCCGGCCAGTGCCGCCGCGAGCATCATCATGATGAATAGCGCCGCTGGGTGCAGGGCCAGGCTGGTGTCGCCGTGCATACCGCCCACTGCCACGGCAGCCAGCGCGCCCATGTACAACTGGCCTTCGGCGCCAATGTTGAACAGCCGCGCCTTGAAGGCCACGGTGGCTGCGAGCCCGGTCAGCATCAAGGGAATGGCACGGGTCAGGGTTTCGCTAAAGGCAAAGACCGAGCCAAAACCTCCTTGTAGCAGCAGGCCGTAGGTTTGGCCGACCGGCGCGCCGGCCCATAGCACCAGCAAGGCACTCATCAGCAAAGTAAAAGCCACAGCACCAAGCGGCGCCAGGATCAGTGCCTGGGTTGAGTTTTGGGTGCGTTTTTCCAGTCTCATAGCGGTTTGTACTTCTGTTCTGATGTCAGGACTGGCACGGTGTTACGGTCTGCGCTGCCGGCCATGGCCAGACCAATAGCTTCGCGGCTCCACTCCCGCGCCGGGCGCGCGGCACTCAAGTAGCCACCGTGTATGACCGCGACGCGGTCTCCCAAGGTCAACACTTCATCCAGATCGTCGGAGATCACCAGCACCGCGGCGCCGGCATCACGGGCGGCAATCAACTGGGCCTGCACGTAAGCGACGGCGCCAATGTCCAGCCCCCAAGTCGGTTGGTGTGCCACGATCAGGCGGGGAACGGTTGGCGCGCTGTCATGGCGGGTCGGACCAGCTTCATGTGAAGCGGCTCCTGGCGCCGGATGAAGCAGGGCGCGCCCTAAAATCAGTTTTTGCATATTACCGCCAGAGAGTGAACGGGCCGGGGCTGATGCCCCGCCGCCGCGCACGTCAAAGGCGTCAATGACCCGCTGCGCATAAGCGCGGGCTGCCAGACGGCGAACCCAGCCCCAGCTTGAAAAGGCCGGGCTGCGCAGTCGTT
>JBLHZH010000051.1:0-9789 GCA_047629695.1 Rhodoferax sp. | reverse complement strand
CCGGCGTTTTGACAAAGGTGGGGACAATTTCTATGACCAGATATCTGCACTGCACAAGTCGGTCAGAGGCTCCAACCCAGATGCCGCACTGTATTGGCTGACGCGGATGCTCGATGGCGGAGCCGATCCCAAGTACCTGTCACGGCGAATTGTCCGTATGGCCTGGGAGGATATTGGCCTGGCCGATCCAAGAGCCATGCAAATAGCCAATGATGCGGCGCTAACCTTTGAACGTCTGGGCTCGCCAGAAGGTGAATTAGCCTTGGGCCAGGCCGTCATTTATCTGGCGATTGCGGCCAAGAGTAATGCCGGCTACACCGCTTACAACCAAGCCCGTGCCTTTGTGAAAAAAGACAAAACCCGGGAGGTGCCGGTTCATCTGAGAAATGCCCCAACCAAGCTCATGAAGGAGTTGGGCTATGGGCATGAATACCGCTATGCCCACGCCGAACCCCACGCTTACGCTGCCGGTGAAACTTATCTGCCGGACGGCATGCCTGATGCACGTTGGTATCAACCCGTTCCCAGAGGCTTGGAAACCAAGATCGCTGAAAAGCTGGCTTTTCTGAGAAATTTGGATGATGAGGCGAGAAAAAAGACGTAAATGCGCCCATTCAACACGCCGCTGCACTGTATTGGTTCATACGCAGACGCAACTGGGGTGTCGACCTGCGCACCCTGCAACGCAAATTTGCCGATAAGCTGTAGTACTTCAACAAATCGATGCATCAGAATTTCTGATGCACCTTAAGGCTTACTGATTGAACTGGTGCGCGAGGGTAAACCCCGCTGGGTGCGCCTGCATAAGAGGCTGCACCATCGCTACAATCGCGTCCAGCCATCTTCCCGTGCCGTGAATTTAATCACGGTGTTGGCAGGGTTTTTGCTAATTAAATGGGCCGTGCTCACAAGGCCGTGCCCCCCCCCCCTTGTCAGTCACGGTGATTCACGCTGGTGTCGGCAAAAAATCGGAGAAATTTATGGATACCTTCATACAGCAGATCATCAATGGTCTGGTGTTGGGCAGCATGTATGCCCTTGTTGCCTTGGGCTACACCATGGTTTACGGCATCATTGGCCTGATTAATTTTGCCCATGGCGAAATTCTGATGGTCGGCGCTCTGACCAGCTGGACCATCATCGGCCTGATGACCGATGCCATGCCGGGCACCCCAGGCTGGCTTATTTTGCTGATCTCGTTGGTGATTGCCTGTGTGGTGGCCGCGACGCTGAGTTTTGTGATTGAGAAAGTGGCCTACCGGCCGCTACGTAATAGCCCCAGGCTGGCGCCGCTGATCACGGCGATCGGTATGTCCATCCTGCTGCAGACGCTGGCCATGATCATCTGGAAACCCAATTACAAACCCTATCCAACGCTGTTGCCACGCACGCCGATCGAGATTGGTGGCGCCGTTATTACGCCGACTCAGGTGCTGATTCTGGCCACCACAGCGGTTTCTCTGGCGATTCTGATGTGGCTGGTGAACTACACTAAGTTGGGTCGCGCCATGCGCGCCACCGCTGAGAACCCCCGGGTTGCTGCACTGATGGGCGTCAAGCCTGATGTGGTGATTTCCGCCACCTTTCTGATTGGCGCCGTACTGGCGGCTGTTGCCGGGGTGATGTGGGCAGCCAATTACGGCACGGTGCAACACACTATGGGCTTTTTGCCGGGCCTGAAAGCTTTTACGGCCGCGGTGTTTGGTGGCATTGGTAACCTCGGAGGGGCGGTGCTGGGTGGTATTTTGCTGGGCCTGATTGAGTCGCTTGGGGCTGGCTACATTGGCCAGTTGACAGGCGGCGTGCTGGGCAGCCATTACTCCGATATTTTTGCCTTCATTGTGTTGATCATCGTGCTGACACTGCGGCCCTCGGGTTTGCTGGGTGAGCGTGTGGCAGACCGGGCTTAAGAGGTTGACATGAAACAACAACAAAAAATTATTGTCTTCCTGCTGGCGGCCATTGGGCTGCTAGTGTTGCCGCTGCTGTTGCAAAGTTTTGGCAACGCCTGGGTGCGCATTGCCGACACGGCGCTGCTTTATGTATTGCTGGCTCTGGGCCTCAATATTGTGGTGGGTTACGCGGGGTTGCTGGACCTTGGTTATGTCGCCTTCTTTGCCATTGGCGCGTATATGTACGGGCTGCTGGCATCGCCGCATCTGTTTGAAACCTTCCCTGCGATTGCGGCGATGTTCCCCAATGGGATTCACACACCGCTGTGGATTGTGATTCCGGCGGCGGCGACGGTGGCCGGGGTGCTCGGGATCTTGCTGGGGGCGCCGACGCTGCGTTTGCGTGGTGACTATCTGGCTATCGTGACACTGGGATTTGGTGAAATCATTCGTGTTTTTCTGAATAATCTGGATCATCCAGTCAATATCACCAACGGCCCCAAAGGCCTGAGCCAGATTGACTCCCTGGGCTTCTTTGGCTGGGAACTGAGCAAGAGCATCCATATCGGCAGCTTTGAGATTGCGTCAGTGTCGCTTTATTACTACACCTTTTTGGTGTTGGTGGTGGGCAGTGTGGTGATATCGCACCGGTTGCAGTTGTCGCGCGTGGGTCGGGCCTGGATGGCGATTCGCGAAGACGAGATTGCGGCCAAGGCGATGGGGATTAACACCCGCAACCTCAAACTGCTGGCCTTTGGCATGGGTGCTTCATTTGGTGGCGTTTCGGGTGCCATGTTTGCCTCGTTTCAGGGCTTTATTTCGCCCGAGTCATTCAGTCTAATGGAGTCGGTGATGATTGTGGCGATGGTAGTGCTGGGCGGCATCGGGCATTTGCCGGGCGTCATTTTGGGGGCGGTCCTGCTGTCGGCATTGCCAGAGGTGCTGCGCTATGTCGCTGGGCCGCTGCAGGCCATGACGGGAGGCCGTCTGGATGCCTCGATTTTGCGTCAAATGCTGATCGCGCTGGCCATGATCGGCATCATGTTGCTACGCCCGCGCGGCCTGTGGCCATCGCCCGATCACGGCAAGTCGTTGCCTACCCCCAAATGAAAGCGTCACGATCATGACAGACACAGTACTTAACGTCGCGGGCGTTTCCAAACGGTTTGGTGGCCTGCAGGCCCTGAACGATGTCGGCATCCAGATTCAGCGTGGTCAGGTCTACGGCCTGATTGGTCCCAATGGAGCGGGTAAAACTACGTTTTTCAATGTGCTGACGGGTCTTTACACCCCCGACGCCGGCAGCTTTGCACTGGCTGGCAAGCCTTACCAACCCACGGCGGTCCATGAGGTGGCAAAAGCCGGTATTGCCCGTACTTTCCAGAACATTCGTCTCTTTGCCGAGATGACGGCAGTCGAGAATGTCATGGTGGGACGCCACGTGCGCACCCATTCGGGCCTGCTCGGAGCAATTTTCCGAACGCCCGGTTTTAAGCGCGAAGAAGCCGCTATTGCCGAGCGTGCACACGAGTTGCTGGACTATGTGGGCATCGCTTCACTGGCCAACTTCAAGGCCCGTACTTTGAGTTATGGTGACCAACGGCGCCTTGAAATTGCCCGTGCTCTGGCGACTGACCCGCAACTGATTGCGCTGGACGAGCCGGCCGCTGGCATGAATGCCACCGAAAAGGTGATGTTGCGTGCGTTGATTTCTAAAATTCGTAACGACAACCGCACTATTTTGCTGATCGAGCACGATGTGAAGCTGGTGATGGGCCTGTGCGACCGCCTGACGGTTCTGGACTACGGCAAACAAATTGCCGAAGGTACGCCGGCCGAAGTACAGAAAAACCCGAAAGTCATTGAAGCCTATCTGGGCACCGGTCACAGCTAATAAGGGGCGTGTAAAGCACCCAAGGCCCTCGTTTATGCGAGGCCGCAGGCCGCGGCAGTCCGTAGCCTACTTGACTGCCGTTCTGCGCTCGCCAAGACGATAAGTAAATGAGCGGGATATTTTTAATGTCCTGCGCTCCAAGGTATCAATATATGACAAATATTCTTCTTAAAGTAACCGGTCTGCAGGTCGCCTATGGCGGCATTCAGGCCGTCAAAGGCGTCAGCTTTGAGGTGCACGAGGGTGAACTGGTGTCGCTGATTGGCTCTAACGGGGCGGGTAAAACTACCACCATGAAGGCCATCACGGGTTCGCTGCCAATTAACAACGGTGACATCGAGTACTTAGGTAAGAGCATTCGCGGCCAAGGCCCCTGGGATCTGGTTAGACAGGGCTTGGCCATGGTGCCGGAAGGCCGTGGGGTGTTTACCCGCATGAATATTATTGAAAACCTGCAAATGGGGGCCTATATCCGCGATGACAAGGCTGACATCCTGGCTGATATCGATAAGGTGTTTACTATTTTCCCGCGTCTCAAGGAGCGCCGCTCACAACTCGCCGGCACCATGTCCGGCGGCGAGCAGCAAATGCTGGCCATGGGGCGGGCCCTGATGAGCCGTCCTAAAGTGTTGTTGCTCGACGAACCTTCCATGGGCTTATCACCGATCATGGTGGACAAGATTTTTGAAGTCGTGCGTGACGTTTATGCCCAGGGCGTGACGGTTTTGCTAGTAGAACAAAACGCCAGCCGGGCGCTGGCCATTGCCAACCGCGGCTATGTTATGGATTCCGGTCTTATCACCATGACGGGCGATGCCAAAGAGATGCTCAAAGATCCCAAGGTGCGTGAAGCTTACTTGGGAGAATAAAGGACCGAAAAAATACTAAACCTACTAAATTTAATAAATTTAGTGACCTTGTTTTATTTCTCTCAAGTTTAATCTGGTGCAGACGAGGCAAAGTCTCACCATGTTCTCTCATCAAACTATTATTCATTCAGGTGACCGACTCGTTGCCGTACGCGGTGAGACTTTGGTTAGCCGTTTCGCCAGCCCGCTATGGGTTAATTATGTAGAGTCTGGCCGTGTTGCTTTGGGCATCTCAGACCGGCGACAAGGGGGACATGGCGGTGCTGTTGCAGCAACGTAAGCGAGCCATTGTCGGGCAACTGGGGATTGCCCCTGAGACCCTGTCACGGGTGTTGCGTCATCTGCGTGAACGCAGTCTGATCAGTGGGTCGGGTCGTGTACTGAATCTGGTGGATCCAACTGGACTGCGCTCGTTGGCTGGCGTTTAATTGCGAATTCGCAAGCCAATTTTTGTATGTGTGTCTAATGGGCAATGCTGCCTAGGGAGGTACAAATAGTCAACATAAAATAGAGATTGCCCAAAGGGAGATAAGAACTCAGCATCTGTGAAGATGCCATTTTTCTTGGTTAGTCAAA
The DNA here is from genome assembly GCA_047629695.1 of Rhodoferax sp. Classification (GTDB taxonomy): domain Bacteria; phylum Pseudomonadota; class Gammaproteobacteria; order Burkholderiales; family Burkholderiaceae_C; genus Rhodoferax. The sequence continues at coordinate 4,558 of JBLHZH010000051.1, read as the reverse complement.
TTTGTGGGCCAATGCCTTGATCAGGTTTTCCGGTGTGGCCGGGGCGCTGAGGTGCACGGGTTTACCGTCGCCACGGGCTTGGGCCACAGCGTCACGCAGCGCCTCAAATACGCTGAGGGCGAGCATGAAGGGGGGTTCACCCACGGCCTTACTGCCATACACATTGTCCTCCCGGTTGGGCTCGGTCCAGAGACCGATCTTGAAGTGGGCCGGCACATCGCCTGCGGTTGGAATCTTGTAGGTGCTGGGCGCATGGGTGCTCAGGTGGCCTTTCTCGTTCCAGACTAGCTGCTCGGTGGTTAGCCAGCCCATGCCTTGGATAAAGCCGCCTTCAATTTGCCCGATATCGATGGCCGGGTTGATGGAGCGCCCAACGTCGTGCAGGATGTCGACCTTGAGAACACGGCTTTCGCCGGTCAGGGTGTCGATGGCAACCTCGGTGCAGGCGGCACCATAGGCGAAGTAATAAAACGGGCGCCCAGTGAGAGTGGTCTTATCGTAGTGAATTTTGGGCGTGCGGTAAAAGCCGTCGCTCCAGAGCTGGATGCGGTTGGCATAGGCCATTTTTACGACCTCATCAAAGGCGCGGGTCTGGCTGGGCGAGATCACCTGCCCGCTTTCGAACTGGATGGCGCCGGCGCTGCAATTGTCCAGCCCGCCGATAAAGGTGCTTAGGTTGTCGCGCACATGGCGTGCTGCAAACTGGGCGGCACGACCATTCAGGTCGGTGCCCGCCGAGGCGGCGGTGGCCGAAGCGTTGGGAATTTTGCTGGTGTCGCTGGCCGTCGTCAGCACCCGGTGCAGTGGCACGCCAAGCTCGTCGGCGACGATCTGCGCCACCTTGGTGTTCAGGCCCTGGCCCATTTCGGTGCCGCCGTGGTTGACCTGAACGCTGCCATCCAGGTACACATGCACCAGCGCGCCGGCCTGGTTAAAGAGGGTGGCGGTAAAAGAGATACCAAATTTCAAGGGTGTCAGCGCCAGGCCACGCTGCAATACCGGGCTGTTGGCGTTCCAGGCCTGAATTGCCTCGCGCCGTGCTTGATACTGGGCCGAGAGCGCCAGTTGCGAGATCAGCGGCAGCAGGATGTTGTCTTCGACTTGCATGCCGTAGTGTGTGGTGTTGCGTCGCAGTGGTGCCGAGCCGTCCAGCAGTTCTTCAGAGTACAGGTTATGCAGGCGCACCGCCAGAGGATCCAGTCCCAGATGGCGGGCAATGTCGCTCAGAATGACCTCGGTCACGATCATGCCTTGGGGTCCACCAAAGCCCCGAAAGGCGGTGTGGCTCTGGGTGTGGAGTTTGCAGCGGTAAGAGGCAATCGACACGTCTTGCAGAAAATAGGCGTTGTCAGCATGAAAAATGGCACGGTCGGCGACCGGGCCCGATAGGTCGGCGCTGAAGCCGCAGTTGACCGCCATCATCAGCTGCAAGCCGCACAGGCGCCCGCTGTCGTCAAAACCTACGGTGTAGTCGTAGGCAAACGGATGGCGTTTACCCGTGATCATGAAGTCGTCGTCGCGGTCCAGCCGCAGCTTGATAGGACGTTTGAGCCGCTGCGCTGCCACCGCCGCCCACACCGCCAGGTGGCCGGCCTGTGTTTCCTTGCCGCCAAAGCCGCCGCCCATACGTCGGCATTCCACGCGCACCGCGTGGTTATCGAGCCCGAGGGCGTGAGCCACCCAATGCTGAACCTCGCCGGGGTGCTGCGTGCTGGCGTGCACCAGCCACTGGTTTTGCTCTTGCGGTAGTACGTAGGCGACCTGGCCTTCCAGGTAGAAATGTTCCTGGCCACCGACCTCCAGTGTGCCGCTCAGGGTGTGCGGCGCCCGGGCCAGTGCTTGTGTGGCATCGCCGCGTTGCACAAAAACTGGCGGTAGCACATAACTTTTGGCAGCGAGTGCGTCTTTAAGCGTCAGGATGGCAGGCAAGGGCTCAATCTCGAGTGTAACTTTGCGTGCTGCGTGGCGCGCTTGCATCATGCTGTCAGCCACGACCAGCCCGACCACCTGACCGACGTGTTGTACCGTGTCGATGGCAAAGATCGGCTCGTCGCCGGCAAAGGCAGCCAGCATCGGGTCGCCGGGTATGTCTTGCGCCAGAATCACGGCGCGTACTCCTGGCATGGCCAGGGCGAGGCGAGTTTCCACCCCCAAAAGTCGGCCGTGCGCTACGGCCGAGAGAATGGGCGCGGCGTAGAGTGTGCCGCGCACCTCGGGCAGGTCGTCCACATAAGGAGCGACGCCTGCGACTTGGGCGATGGCACTTTCGTGCGCGTGGGGGTAACCGCTGGCGCTCATGCCGACTCGCCTGTCAGCGTGAAGGACTCGAGATTGCTGTGCTGCAGGCCCTGGCTTTCGAGCCAGAAGCGCTGCAACAGGTTGCCCAGTACCTGCACCCGGTAGGCGGCGCTGGCGCGCATGTCCGAGATCGGCACAAACTCGGCGCGCAGCACCGCTATGGCCTGCTGCACGGTGGCCTGGGTCCAGACTTGGCCCAGCAGCGCAGCCTCGGTTTGCAGCGCTCGCACCGGGGTGGCTGCGACGCCGCCGGCGCCGATCAGGGCCTGAACCACCCGACCATCCTGCACCTGAAAATTGATTGCCAGGCAAAGCGCCGAGATGTCGTCTTCAAAGCGTTTAGAGATTTTATAGACCTTGAGCGTCTCCCCTGATGTCGCCTTGGGCACCTTGATCCAGACCAGTATTTCGTCCGCCTCCAGCACGTTTTTGCGGTAGCCGGTGTAGAACTGTGAGAGCGGCATTTCGCGTTGGCCGCGGGAGCTCATCAGTATTACACTGGCGTCCAAAGCCAGCAGCAGCGGCATGCTGTCGCCAATCGGCGAGCCGTTGGCTATGTTGCCGCCCAGCGTGCCGGCGTTGCGCACCGGCAGACCGGCAAAGCGGCTGGCAAATGTACGCAGCTGGGGCCGATCGGCCACCAGCGCGGCAAAGGCTTCACGCAGTGTGACCGCCGCGCCAATCGTGAGTTGTTGTGGTGTGTCTTCAATTTGCCGCAGGGCATCGACCCGGCTAAGGTCGAGCACCTGATCAAATAATTGGTGCAATTTATTGACCCATAGCCCCACATCGGTGCAACCGGCCACAATTTGGGCCTGCGGGTGGGCGGCCCGCGCCGCCAGCAGGTCGGCCAGTGAGGTCGGCAGCAGGTAAGGCAACTCAGGCGTCAGTCCGGCTTCTGAGGCGGTGATTTGTGCCATTTTTTGCAGCAGCGCGGCTTCATCGATTTGCACTTCAGGCAGGTCGCTCATTCGCTGAGCCGCGTCCAAGATGGGGCGGTAGCCGGTGCAGCGGCATAAATTGCCCGAGAGCGCGTCCTGCGCCTGCGCACGGCTGACGGCCTGGCCACCCGCCGGCTGGTTTTGATAGAGGGCAAACAGACTCATGACAAAACCAGGTGTGCAAAAACCGCACTGGCTGGCGTGACACTGCACTAGTGCCTGTTGTGCCGGGTGCAGGCTACCGTCCGGGGCCACCAGGTCTTGCGCAGTCCACAGCGCCAGTCCGGCCACAGAGTGGGCCAGGCGAATGCAGCTGTTGACGGCACTGTAATTAATCTGGCCGTTAATCGCTTCGCCCAGCACCACGGTACAGGCGCCGCAGTCACCTTCGTTGCAGCCCTCTTTGGTGTCGCTGCCGTTCAGGTCTTCGCGCAGCACTTGCAGCAAGGTGCGGCTGACGGGAACGTGGGGCAGGGAGACAATCTCGCCGCGCCGGATAAATTGGAGGGGTTGGGTAGTCATAAGCGAAATCCGTGTTAGCAAGAGTCAAGCCACATTAAGGTAAAGCGTAGCAATTTGCATTTTTCTTTAGGCTAGCATAGACCACATGTCATGATTATCTTGGCATCAACTTTGCATGACTTTGACAGCTCAGACCCCGCCCCCCAGAAGGAGACCCTCCGCCCTATGACTCCCCCCCGACTTCAACTTGCGGGCATTACTAAAAGTTACCCCGGTGTGGTGGCCAATAGCGCCGTGGCGCTGACCGTCCTGCCGGGCGAGACCCATGCGGTGCTGGGCGAAAACGGCGCTGGTAAATCGACACTGATGAAAATCATCTACGGTGCCGTCAAACCGGATGCTGGCAGCGTGGTATTTAACGGCCAGCCGGTACATATCCGCAACCCACAGGAGGCGCGCACGCTGGGTATCAGCATGGTGTTCCAGCATTTCAGTTTGTTTGACACCATGACCGTGGCCGAAAACGTCTGGCTTGGCCTGAGCCGGCGCCTGAGTTTGCGCGAGGTCACCTTGAGCATTGCGGCCAAGGCGGCTGATTACGGTCTGGATATCGATCCGGCGCGCCCGGTCCATACCTTGAGTGTGGGCGAGATGCAGCGGGTCGAGATCATTCGTGCCCTGCTGACCAACCCGCAGCTGCTGATTCTGGATGAGCCAACCTCGGTGTTGACGCCACAGGCGGTTGAAAAATTGTTTGTGGTGCTCAAAAAACTGGCCAGCGAGGGTTGCAGCATTTTGTACATCAGCCACAAGCTGCACGAAATTCGGGAACTGTGCAACGCCTGTACCGTGCTGCG
>JBLHZH010000050.1:0-9809 GCA_047629695.1 Rhodoferax sp. | reverse complement strand
ACCATTTATGCGCCAACCATTCAGACCCGAATTTTTACCATTAACTACCCCCATTCCCAGCGCGTGGGAATGAGCGAGTTGCGTGTGGCATCGGGTGTATCGCAATCGAACACGCAGGGCTCGAGCGCCGGTTCGGCTACCGGTGGTAATGCGGGAAACACATCGTCGGGAAATAATGTGCAGCAAACCGAGACCAGCCGCGTGGTAACCACGATCAAAACTGATTTCTGGTCAGAATTGACGGGTGTGGTGAACGGCTTGATTGGTACCGGCGAGGGTCGGAGTGTGTTCAGCAGCCCGCAGGCGGGCATCATGGCGGTGCGTGCCATGCCGGAGGAGTTGCGCCAGGTGGATAAATTTCTCAAAGCCGCGCAAGTGTCAGCCGAGCGGCAAGTCATGCTCGAGGCTAAGATTGTTGAAGTCGAGTTGCGCGACGGTTTTCAAAGTGGTGTGAACTGGGCGGCGTTTGGCCGCGGTGGCTCATCCACCATAGCGGCCGGGGTGCTAGGCAGTAGTGTGCCCAGCACCAACCCACTTTTGCAAGGCGGCAGTACCGTGATTCCGGGTGTTGTGCCGGTTCCCTCTGTGGCGGCGGGGGGAGGCGTTTTTGGCCTGGCCTTGGCGACCAGCCAGTTTGCTACCGTGCTGGGTTTTCTGGAAACGCAGGGCGATGTGCAGACCCTGTCGAGCCCGCGCGTGGCAACCCTGAATAACCAGAAAGCGGTGCTAAAGGTGGGAACCGATGAGTTTTTTGTGACCAATGTATCGGGCGGCACTTCCGCCAACACCACCACCAATACTGCACTGGCGGGCAGCACAACCATGCCTTCCCTGACGTTGACGCCTTTTTTCTCTGGTATCTCGCTGGACGTGACGCCTCAGATTGATGCCGGCACCAGTGTCACCCTGCATGTGCGTCCCTCTGTCTCGGTCGTGACCGAAAAAAATAAACAAATTGACTTGGGCAGTATTGGTAACTACCGTTTGCCGCTGGCGTCCAGCAGTGTGAACGAGATGGACACACTGGTCCGAATTCAGGATGGCAGTATTGTCGCCATTGGTGGCTTGATGCAGGCGGAGTCGAGCCGCAGTGCCTCTGGTCTGCCGGGCGCCTCAGAGGTGCCGGCGCTGTCGTTCCTGTTAGGCAACCGCGCCAATATCGGGCGGAAAAAAGAAGTGGTTATATTAATTAAACCGACCATTATTCGTACCGCTGAGGACTGGGAAAAGCAGACTCAAAGTGCTCGCGATTCGCTGGCTGACATGGATGTCGCTCGTGCCCGCATGGTGCGGGTGGATGGCGTGTCAGGCAGTAATAATGTAGGCAATGACCGCCTGGGTCACAGCCGCCTGAAGTTTGCTAATGAGTTGAAGTAAAGCGGCTTTGCAGAGGCGGAACCCTAGGCTGCCGTGCTTCGTTCGCAGAGACGAGAAGGGAAATTCGTCTCTGCGAGGAGGAACGACGCAGCCATCCAAGAAGTCATGGGCCGACGCACTGCGCTCGCAGAGACGAAGTCCTTGCTCGCAGTGACGGGAGGGATTAGCTGCCGCGCGTGACCGGCATGTCGACCGGCTTGGGGTTAACGGCGTACTTGCCGAGTTCCATTTTGGCAATAGAGTTGCGATGAACCTCGTCCGGACCATCGGCAAAGCGCAGGGTACGGGCGCTGGCGTAGGCATAGGCCAGCGGAAAGTCATCACACATACCGCCACCGCCATGCACTTGCATAGCCCAGTCGATCACTTGGCAGGCCATGCTGGGGGCGACTACTTTGATCATGGCGATCTCATTTTTGGCAAATTTATTGCCACCCATGTCCATCATCCACGCAGCCTTGAGGGTCAACAGACGCGCCATGTCGATCTTGCAGCGGGCTTCGGCAATGCGTTCCTGAGTGACGGTTTGCGAGGCCACGGTTTTGCCAAAGGCGACCCTTGAAGTCGCCCGCTGGCACATCAATTCTAGTGCGCGTTCGGCTAAGCCAATCAGGCGCATGCAATGGTGAATGCGTCCCGGTCCGAGGCGTCCCTGGGCAATTTCAAAGCCGCGGCCCTCACCCAACAAAATATTGCCGGCTGGCACGCGAACGTTGTCAAACACCACTTCCATGTGGCCGTGCGGCGCGTCGTCGTACCCCATGACATTGAGGGCGCGCACGATCTGCACGCCCGGTGTCGTAGCGGGGACCAGCACCATGCTCTGCTGTGAGTGGCGTGGTGCCTCAGGGTTGGTTTTGCCCATGGTGATGTAGATTGCACAACGCGGGTCACCGGCACCGGAGGTCCACCATTTGCGGCCATTAATGACGTAGTCGTCGCCCTGACGCTCAATGCGGGTTTCGATATTCGTGGCATCGCTGGAGGCGACATCCGGCTCGGTCATGGCAAAGGCAGAGCGAATCTTACCGTCCAACAGGGGCTTGAGCCAAAGTGTCTTGTTTTCTTCAGAGCCGTAGCGGGCGATGGTTTCCATATTGCCAGTGTCGGGCGCCGAGCAGTTGAAGACTTCGCTGGACCAGGTGACACGGCCCATGATTTCAGCCAGCGGCGCGTACTCCTGATTCGTCAAGCCGGCGCCGGTATAGCCCGAGGCGGCGGCGCTGTCGACTGGTAAAAACAGGTTCCATAAGCCGGCATCCTGGGCCTTAAGTTTGAGATTTTCAATCGTTTGCAGCGGCGTCCAGCGTTTGCCGGCTGCGGTATTAGCCGTAATCTCGGCGTGGTAAGCGTGCTCTGCGGGGTAGATGTGCGCCAGCATGAAGGCCTGCAACCTGCCTTGTAGTTCTTTGGTCTTGGGTGAGTAGTCAAAGTCCATGGGGTCTCCAGTGATGTCGGTTGAAAAAAATGTGGCTCAAGAAGTCGGGCGAGCGTTAGGCACCGGCTTGCTGCGCAAACTTCCAGGCCAGTTGGGCCAGCGGCTTGGCGCCGGCGGCTGAACTGACGGCCTGTGCGCTAGCAGCGGTGCCATCTTCGACTCGCTTGGCAATACCTTGCAAGATGGCAGCGAGGCGAAACAGGTTGTAGGCCATGTAAAAATTCCAGTCGGCCCTGAGTGCTTGCGGCGTGGTCAGGTTGGTGCGCTCGCAGTAAAGGCGGATGTACTCTTCTTCAGTTGAAATACCCAGACTCGTGACGTCCAACCCGCCAATACCGCGAAATGAGCCGGGGGGAATATGCCATGCCATGCAGTGGTAGCTGAAGTCGGCCAGCGGGTGGCCCAGTGTGGAAAGTTCCCAGTCCAGCACCGCTACGATGCGGGGCTCGGTCGGGTGAAACATTAGGTTGTCCAGCCGGTAATCGCCATGCACGATACTGACCATATTTTCAGCCCGGGCCATAGCCGGAATATGCTGGGGCAGCCAGGCTATGAGCTGGTCCATCTCAGGAATTGCCTGGGTGATAGAGGCCAAATATTGCTTGCTCCAGCGACTGATCTGGCGGTCAAAGTAGTTACCGGGTCTGCCGTAGTTGGCTAGCCCGCGATCGGCAAATTTGACGCTGTGTAGCGCCGCGATGACGCGGTTCATTTCGTTGTAAATGGCGCCTCGCTCGGTCGTCGTCATGCCGGGCAGGGTCTGGTCCCATAGGATGCGCCCAGGCATGAATTCCATAATGTAGAAAGCCCGGCCTATGATACTTTCGTCCTCGCACAAACAGTACATTCGGGGCACTGGTACATCGCTGCCGTGCAGGCCGCGCATGACGGCAAACTCGCGCTCAATGGCATGGGCTGAAGGCAGCAGTTTGGCTACCGGACCGGGTTTGGCACGCATCACATAGCTTTGCGTCGGCGTGTTGAGCTTGTAGGTGGGGTTAGACTGGCCGCCTTTGAATGACTCTACCGTAACCGGTCCGGCCAAGTCCGGCAGATTTTTTTCAAGCCAAGTGGTCAGGGCCACAACATTAAATGCTTGGTTGTTGGCGACGGCCTGGGTGCCTGCAAAATGGTCAAAGTCGCTCATGGTGGGTGCCTGTTTGAAGTGGGGTTAAGGATATAGAAATCACCCGAAAATTCTTATCTCTGCTGGGCCGCAGGCCGTGGCAGCCCATGCGCCCTGGATTGCCACGCCGTGCGCGCAAAGACGAAAAGTAAATGATGGGAAGCTGGTAATTTCCTGGTCCTTTAGTTGTCAGCGTCAAGGATGCGCATCAGGGCTTCGCGGTTGCGAATAACCAGACCGCCCGGTTCGATCCGAATTGCCTCTTCTCGCTCCATGGACTTGAGTTCCTGGTTGACCCGTTGACGGGAAGCACCCAGTAATTGCGCCAGTTCCTCCTGAGCCAGTTGCAGTCCGATCCGCATCTCGTGCGTATCGCTGAGCGAGGGCACGCCGTAACTGCGTCCCAGGTGGAGTAATTGTTTGGCCAACCGAGCCCGCAGCGGCAGGGTGTTGAGGTCTTCCACCAAACCGTACAGCTGGCGGATGCGCCGCGCATGCAGGCGCAGCAAGGCTTCGTAGAGTTCGGCATGAAGCGCCAAAATTTTCTTGAAGTCGGCCTTGGCTACGCACAGGGCAGTGGTCTCGCCATGGGCATAGGCATCGTGTGTGCGCCGGTCGCCGTCGAAGAAGGAGACATCGCCGAACCAGATGCCGGGCTCGACATAGGTCAGTGTGATTTGCTTGCCTGACAGTGAGGTCGAGCTGACGCGCACGGCGCCCCGGGCGCAGGCAATCCATTCTTCGGGCGGCTCGCCGCGGGCGGAGATGAGTTGACCGTCCTTGTAACGTTTGACAAATGCGCATCTAAGAATGTCGTGCCTGAGGGATGGGGAGAGGGTTGAGAACCAACGACCTGAGTTGATGGCCTCGCGTTCGTCAATAGTAAGAATAGGATCGTTCATAGCCTGTCTTTTTGGTGACTGAAAAATTCTCTCTAAAGTGGAGAGCGTGCGGTCTGAATGAGCCGGAAAACAAAAAACTACCTTCGTCCCTGCGAGGCCGCAGTCTGCGGCAGTTCATGATCGACGGGCTGGTCGCGTTGCGCTTACAAAGGCGAGAAGTAAACAAGTGGCAGTTACTCACTCTTCTTCGTGCAGCAGGCTCAGGCCGATGGCGCCACGACGACGCAGCCAAGGGCTGGGACGGTAGCGCGGATCGCCATAGACGGTTTGCATGTTGAACAGTACTTCCAGCACATTGGTTGGGCCATACAGATTTCCCATGGCCAAGGGTCCCATTGGGTAACCCAGGCCCAGCGTGACGGCGGTTTCGAGATCCGTCGGGCTGCAAATACTCTGCTGGCAGATGTCGGCGGCAATGTTGACAATGCTGGCGACTACCCGCTGGCTGACAAAGCCGCCACTGTCCCGGATCACACTGACGGCCTTGCCGTCACGCGCCATCAGCGCGTGTGCAGCGTGACGCATGTCGGAGCGGGTGGCTGGGTTGGTGGCCAGTACTCGGCGCCGGGTGGCCGCGTCCGCCACCAGCATGTCGATACCGACCGTGCGTGCGGGGTCGAGACGCTCGACCACCGCGATGGTGGTGATGTCAAAGCCCAGCGGCGCGACCAGGGTCAGGGCCTGCGCCGAGGGGCTGGCGCCGGTCTCGATGCGGGCCTCCAGGCGCTGCAGCAAGGCCAGCAACTCGGGACGACGAGCCGCGCGTGGTGACAGCCACACCGGGGGCATCTCGTCAACCTGCGGGACTGCGGGCTCGGCACTGATCTGGGCGATGCCTTTTTCATACCGATAAAAACCTTCACCGACTTTTTTACCAATGACCCCGCCGGCCAAACGTTGGGCGGTGATGACGCTGGGGCGATAACGTGGTTCTTCAAAGTACTGGTGGTAAATGGACTCCATTACGGGATGTGAGACATCCAGTGCCGTCAGGTCCATCAACTCGAAAGGCCCGAGTTTGAAGCCAATCTGGTCGCACAAAATGCGGTCGATGGTGGCGAAGTCAGTCACTCCTTCACTGACGATGCGCAGCGCCTCGGTGCCATAGGCACGACCCGCATGGTTGACGATGAAGCCGGGCGTGTCTTGTGCCTGGACTGGCGTATGCCCCATTTGTCGGGCGTAGGTGGCCAGATCGGCGCAGGCGCCGGGACTGGTTTTGAGCCCAGCAATGACCTCGACCACTTTCATCAGGGGGACCGGGTTGAAGAAGTGAAAGCCGGCAAACTGCGCCGGCCGTTTGAGTCGTGCCGCAATCGCGGTGACCGATAATGACGAGGTGTTGGTGGCCAGCACGGTGGCTGGACTCACCAAGGCCTCCAACTCGGCAAAGAGATTGATTTTGATGTCCAGACACTCTAGTACCGCCTCGACTACCAGTGTACAGTTGGCCAGTTCAGCCAACGTGTCCACGCATTGCAGCCGCGCTTTGTAAGCACTCACTTGCGCCGAGTCGAGCCGACCTTTTTCGCAGAGCTTATCCCACTGTAAAAATATGGCAGTCTGTGTTGCCCGTGAGGCTTCAATTTGCAGGTCAAACAACAACACGTGGCTGCCTGCTTGCGTTGCAAGCTGGGCAATACCGCGTCCCATAGCACCTGCACCAACAATGCCGACATTTGAAAAAATGGGTTTCATGAACAAGTGACCTGTTTAACGACGGACCTGCAGGGCTGCTGGGTTGACGATGTTGGTGGGTGTTCCCTTGATGAAGTTGATGACGTTGTCAAATGCAGCACCAAAATACATCTCGTAACTGTCTTTTTCGACGTACCCGATATGCGGCGTACAGATGCAGTTCTCCAGGCGCAGCAAGGCGAGTCCCTGCAAGACGGGTTCGGTCTCAAAAACGTCGATCGCGGCCAGACCTGGGCGGCCCCGGTTGAGCGCACTGATCAGGGCGTCATGCTCGATCAGCTCGGCGCGAGCGGTGTTGACCAGCAGTGCGGTGGGTTTCATGCGGGAGAGGTCCTCCAGCCCGACAAGGCCGCGAGTCTCATCGACCAGGCGCAGGTGCAGCGAGAGGACGTCACAATGTTCAAAAAAGGCTTGCTGGCTGGACGCGGCTTCGCAGCCCGACTGCTCGGCTTTTTCACGCGATGCGAGGCTGCCCCAGACCAGCACTTTCATGCCGAAAGCCTTGCCGTAACCGGCCACCAGCTGGCCTGTTTTGCCAAAGCCCCAGATGCCCAGTGTCTTGCCCCGCAGGACGGTGCCGAGGCCAAAGTTGGGTGGCATGGAGCCCGCTTTTAGGCCGGATTGTTGCCAGGCACCATGTTTGAGATTACCAATGTACTGGGGCAGGCGGCGCGTTGCGGCCATGATGAGGGCCCAAGTTAGTTCGGCCGGGGCCACCGGTGAGCCCGCGCCATCTGCCACCACAATGCCACGCTCGGTGCAGGCGGCCAGGTCAATGTGTGAGCCGGTGCGGCCGGTTTGCACGATCAGCTTGAGCTTGGGGAGTTTTTCAATCAGCTGGCGCGATATCGGGGTGCGTTCACGGATCAGCACAATGATCTCGGCATCCTTGAGTCGCACCGATAACTGGCCTAGACCTTTGACGGTGTTGGTATACACCTTGGCTTGGTAGGGTTCGAGTCGGACGGCACAGTCGAGTTTGCGAACAGCGTCCTGATAGTCATCTAATATTACTATGTTCATAGGCCATGATTGTGCCTCGGCCTTAAGCCTGTTCTTGCCTGCCCGTCTTGTCTCGATATGACAAAGTCATGTCAGACCTCATCAATGCAGTCTTGATTCACCTGCCACTAGGCGGTCAAGCTCGGCGCAGACATCAGCCATACGGCCCGAGATGCGCAGGCGACCCCCGTGCATCGGTAACTGGCCGGCTTCCAGAATACGCACCACGCGCAGCGGTCGGCGGTCGGGGTGGTGTGCAACCACCGTGGCATTGGCTGGCACTGTCACGGCTGGTATGAACCAGCGCAACAGGTCTTGCCAGGGCGAATAATCGACTGTCGCTGTTAACCGTACTTTTTTCATTGCAAACCGCCTTTAATTCAAGGGTTACATCAACAGGGTGCTGCGAATCAGACCAACCGCCAAGCCTTCAATTTCAAAGGGTTCTCCGGGTTGCACCAAGATGGTTGGAAAATCAGGGTTCTCCGGCAAGAGTTCAACTTGATTTTGGGTGCGCCGAAAGCGTTTGACGGTCACCTCGTCGCCCAAGCGAGCCACGATAATTTGCCCATTCTTGGCCTCTTTGGCCGACTGGACGGCTAGCAGGTCGCCGTCCATGATGCCGGCGTCGCGCATCGACAGGCCACGCACTTTGAGTAGATAGTCTGGTTGCTGCTGAAACAGGCTGTTCTCCAGCGTGTAGGTTTGCTCAATGTGCTCCTGCGCGAGAATAGGAGCGCCGGCGGCGACCCGCCCGATCAGGGGAAGCACCAACTGAGACAGGCTTGAGAGGGACAAGGCGTTTTGCTTGTGACGGGATTCATTGATGGCACGCAGGGTGTCGCTTTTAAGCCGGATGCCGCGCGAGGTACCGCTGACCAGTTCAATCGCGCCTTTTCGCGCCAGTGCCTGCAAGTGTTCTTCAGCGGCGTTGGCTGACTTGAAGCCCAGTTCAGTGGCAATTTCAGCTCGGGTGGGCGGGGCGCCTGTGCGGGTAATCGCGCTCTGGATAAGTTCCAGAATTTGCTGTTGTCGAGCGGTCAGTTTGGGGATGGCAAGCATGGCAACTCCTTTAAAGTTTGTTTGGGTCAGACTGTTTGTCTATACAGACTGTGCTGATATCCAGTAACTGTATTTTTAACCAGCTTATGAAAGTTTGCAAGTCATGACGATGCATTTATCAGAAAAATTAGTGGTTCTGGGAACGGGTGGCACGATTGCCGGGACTGCCAGCAACGGGGCAGACAACCTGAGTTACCAAGCGGCACAACTCAGTGTGCATGACTTGTTGCTGGGGTTGCCTGGGTTATCCGGCGCGTTGGCCGGGCGTACTCTGGTGACAGAGCAAGTTGCCCAGATTGACAGCAAAGACATGAGTTTTGGGGTCTGGCAGCAGTTGGCATTGCGCGTCAGTCACCATCTGGCGCAAGACGATGTGCGGGGCATTGTTATCACGCATGGCACTGACACGCTGGAAGAAACAGCGTATTTTCTGCACGCTGTGCTACCGGCTGGACTGCTCGCGGCCAAGCCGGTGGTGTTGACCTGTGCTATGCGACCGGCTTCCAGCTTGGCGCCGGACGGCCCGCAGAATTTGATGGATGCTCTGTCAGTTGCCAGCACACTGGGCGCTTTTGGCGTGCTAACAGTCTGTGCCGGCATGGTTTATGGGGCGGTTGCAGTGCAAAAAGTCCACCCTTATCGGCTGGAGGCCTTCAGTTCGGGTGAGGTCGGGCCGGTTGGCTACGTTGAGGAGGGGCGGTTGCGTTTGGTGACGAACTGGCCAGCGTTGCCGGTGAATGATGCGCAGTTGTCCCTCGAACGTTTAGCGAAACTGTCGCACTGGCCACGTGTGGAAATTGTGATGAACTATGCCGGTGCCAGCGGTGCCATTGTGGATGCCCTGCTGGCCTGTTCAGTGCAGGGTCTGGTGGTTGCGGGCACTGGCAATGGCAGTGTGCATACTGACCTTGAGGGGGCGCTGTTGCGTGCGCAAGTGGCTGGTGTCAAGGTGGTGTTGGCCACCCGCTGCAGCAGCGGGCGGGTGCTACCCACGCCAACCGCTCTGTTTCCTGATTCACAGGGGCTGTCGCCGGTAAAAGCGAGGGTGGCGCTGATGCTGGCTTTGCTGTAGTTAACTGGCCAGCGCGGCAAAGGCGCGTGCGGTGATTTCTTCGACGCTGCCGGTACCGCTGATGGCACGGTACTTGGGAGCGGCAACCGGTTCGGCTTTTGCCCAACTGGCGTAGTAGTCCACCAGTGGACG
>JBLHZH010000049.1:0-9937 GCA_047629695.1 Rhodoferax sp. | reverse complement strand
CCAGAATGTGCAGGTGGGCGATGTGGTACTCGGCCTGGCATCCAGTGGCGTGCACTCTAACGGCTTTAGCCTGGTTCGTAAATGCATTGAGCGCGCTGCGGACAATCTCCCCGCCACACTTGATAGTCAGCCCTTCAGGCAGGCCCTCATGGCACCGACCCGGCTCTACGTCAAAAATGTGCTGGCAGCGCTGGCACAATACCCAGTCGATTTGACAACGTCGACCGGCATCAAAGCCTTGGCCCACATCACCGGTGGCGGCCTGCTTGAAAATATTCCCCGCGTCCTGCCCGAAGGCATGGCCGCGCACCTGACGCAGGGCAGCTGGCCACAAACCGAGTTATTTGCTTGGCTGCAGAACACCGCCGGCATTGACGACACCGAGATGAACCGCACTTTCAATAACGGCATCGGCATGGTGGTGGTGGTGGATGCCGCCAACGCCGCCGCTTGCGCCGCTACGCTGCGCGCAGCGGGCGAACAGGTCTATGACATCGGCCTGATTGCTGCCCGCGGCGACGGTGCCGCCGTACTGGTGCGCTAACGACGTTTTGAGGCGGGCTTTGGGCCTTGATTCTGGCCTGAAGCACAAGATAGCGCGACAGCCTGACACTACCCAGCGCCACCGCTTGTGCCACCGAAGCGGCCGCATTGGCGACCTTCCCCTTTTCCAGTTGCACCTGTGCCAGATTGCTCCAGCCACTGGCAAACACCGAGCGTTGCAGAACTGCCGTCTGATAGGCTTTGAGCGCCACGCCTCACTGACCCAGCGTATAGGCATTGCTGCCCTGCCCCAATAGCGCAGCAAGGTCGCCCGGCCAGCGCTGCAAGGCCGAGGCATATGAGGTCTGCACTGCTAACGGGTTGACACGCTCCAGTGCCGCCACCGCAGCGGTGTAGGTCTGCGGATCAACAGTTGTACATTGCGCACCCGGTTAAAACCAGTCACCACGGCGTAGTGCCAGACCGGATAAAAAGAAATGACCAGATTTTGAAATACCAGCACCAGGTTACCCGCAGCCACCTCACGCATCAGTGTCTCAATCCAGGTGCCAAAGGGTAGGCAACCGGCCCTTGGCGCCGGATGGCGGCCAGCATTTCAAGTTACAGCAAGTCCTGACGGCCGGGCAGGTAAACCTGCTCGACCAGCGCATCCGGCAACACATGAGCCTCAACCTCAACCGCACCCGCCACCATGGCCAGTGAGACGGGGCCGCACTCATATGCATCCTGGAAATAAAAAGGAACGCGTGTCAGCTCGGCTTGGTTCACTAGGTCAGCAGGCCACACCACGTCAAGCGTTGCCATCTGAGGCGTTACACAGCCCGTGAGCAACAGCACTGCGCCAACAAAAAAAGCCGCTAGGGCAGAGTTTTTTACGCTTTTTAACCCACTAATCACCGGACCGATCCGGTGAAGGGGAATACTTTGGTCAACCCCATGATATCGGTGACCAACAACACCATAATGACGGTGAACATGACGCCAACGACACCGGCAGACGCCGAGTCAATGCGGTCAGCCAATTGGGCAACTTAAACATCTGACATGGCGTTGACACGGGCCGCTGCGGCTTGCGGACTGACACCCTGCACTTGCATGGCATCACGCACATCGTCACGGGCCAGATAGGCGCTAACCTGGTCCCGATTGGCCAAGCTAACGACGCTGGTAGTCACTTCTGCAGTGGTCACGATGCTGGCCTGCGCCGTCTGTGGGAAACCAGCGGTAGCGATAAAAAAATTAGGTAAGAAGCAACAAAACGTTTAAATTTTTTTCATAAAGTCTCTTTTTAAAAAAACAGATGCGAATAAAATCCAAAATTTTAATTAAGTCGCTCTATTGCCTGAAGTCAAACGTAAGTTACGTGTGTAAACATTAGTTTTTGATCATTTTCAAGGCTAAAACCCGTGCAGCAATGACACTTCGATCCAAGCTGTCTTCGGTGTTGGCGAGGTAGATTTCCAGATCCCGCACAGCTTGACCGGGTTGACCGGCCTCAGCTTGGGCCAGGCCGCGGTCACGGAACTCGCTCCAGTCCTGAGGCAACAACACGATCAGACGATTTTGCACCGCAATAAACCGCACCCAGTCTTCTTGCGTTCGGTGAATTTCTTTCAAGTTGCGCAACATGCGCGCAATAATGTCGCGCGGTGGCATGGACTGCAAATAAAGTCCTAACGGCACGTCGAAATCATCATTGAGACCTGTGCGATGGCGGTAAGGCTCAAGCCGCTCGGCCAGATCGTCACGGCTCAGTGACTGGCCGTCCAGCGGATCAATCACCACCTGGCCGTTGGGCAAATTCACCTTCAGCATAAAGTGACCTGGAAACCCGACGCCACGCGCCGCTAGGCCCAGTCCTTGCGCCAACTCCAGCCAGACCACCGCCAGTGAGATGGGAATGGCGCGACGCGTGCGCAACACGACACTCACATAACTGTTGTCGGGGTCGTAGTAGTGATTGATGTTGCCGGCAAAGTGCAAATCACGAAAGAAAAACTGGTTCAGGGTGCGTAGTTTCTGCAAGGGCCCGGCATCCAGCGGAATGCGACGCTTCAGGCGAGCCAGTAACTGATCCACTTCGTCCAGCACGTGTTGCACATCCAGCTCTGGGTATTCGTCCTGCGCCAGACTGGCGGCGGCCTCAAGCAGCGGAAAGTCGGCATCACTTTGCACCAGAGTCGAAAAATAGGCCAGCGGCGTAGGTACAGCCAACGACAATTTCATCATAAGAAAATCCTTCCTGAACAGACCGCCGTCTTTGCGATTGTCATGTGAGTGAATGACTGAGCTATTTGTACTTTCCTGTTCTCTCAACGCCGGATGAACTGCCGCAGTTTCAAGCCAGTGACTCGCAAAGCGACAAAATAAATAGCCGATGAAGCCAGCAAGATAAGTGCTAAAAGCCAGATTCTCTTCAAGCTCTCGCTGCGTAACCGGGTCCAGTCAAAGGCACTGTTGGCCCACATTAAAAAGACCAGCAGCAAGGCGGAAGCAGCAATAACTTGCAGCACAAAAATAACCCAGCCCGGTTCGGGCTTGTAACTCTTGCGCCGCAACAGACCCACCAGCAACCAGATAGCATTAATCATGGCACCAATGCCAATCGACAGGGTCAGCGCCGCGTGAGCAAAAATTGGTACCAGCACGATGTTAAGCAACTGCGTAATGACCAGCACCGCAATCGCCACACGCACCGGTGTTTTGGTGTCCAGGCTGGCGTAGTAGCCGGGCGCCAACACCTTGATGGCGATAATACCGACCAATCCCACACCCCAACCCATCAAGGCATAGGTGATTTGCTGAATGTCGTAATCCGTCATGGCCCCGTAATGGTAAAGCACCGCCACCAGCGGCTTGGCAAAGGCAATCAGCGCTACCGCACTAGGTACGGCCAGCAACACTACCAAGCGCAAACCCCAGTCCAGCATGGCGGAGTATCGGGCAGCGTCGCCGCCCGCCCGCGCACTGGCCAGTTGAGGCATCAGCACCACGCCCATCGCCACCCCCAGCATGGCGGTGGGAAACTCCATCAACCGATCGGCATAGGTGATCCAGCTGACACTGCCAGTGGCCAGACGTGAGGCAATTTGCGTATTGATCAACATGGAGATGTGCGCCACGCTAACGCCCAGCAGGGCCGGCCCCATGAGTTTGATGATGTTTTTGGTGCCCGGGTCGGCCCAGGCAGCTCGTAACTCACGCCAGCGCAGGCCAATATGGGGCGCCAGTCCCAGTTGTTTAAGCGCCAGCAACTGCACCCCCAGTTGCAGCACCCCACCCAGCAAGACTCCGCCAGCCAGGGCGTAAATAGGCTCCAACCCCATTGATTTGAACCAGCGCGCGCCCAGCCAGGCCGCACCAATCATGCACAGATTCAACAACACCGGCGTAGCCGCCGGCACAGCAAAACGACGCCAGGTGTTAAGCACACCCGCCGCCAGCGCCACCAGCGACATGAAGGCAATATAAGGGAACATCCAGCGCGTCATGACGACAGCCACCTCGAATCCTTGCGGATTCTGCTTTAAGCCACTGGCCATGGCCCACACCAAAGCCGGCGAGGCCAGCACACCGACCACGCTGATGGCCAGCAAAGACCAACTCAGCACGGTGGCGGCACGATCTATCAGCAATTTTGTTGCGACGTCGCCGTGCTGCGCCTTGGTGGCAGCCAGCACCGGCACAAAAGCTTGGCTGAAGGCCCCTTCGCCAAAGAATCGGCGAAACAAATTAGGAATGCGAAACGCCACATTGAACGCGTCGGTCAGGGCACTGGCGCCAAAGGTCGAGGCGATCAATAGTTCGCGTATCAAACCGCTGATGCGCGACACCAACGTCAGCAGGGAAACAATAGATGCAGATTTGAAAAGACTCACGCTGCGGAGTGTAGCTGCGCTGGATCAAAGGGCGCCCGCAGCGGCAGCAGTTTTACAACTGTTAGAATCAAAGACTTTGCTGACAACATCCACAGACTCAAGGAAATATTAATATGGCATCTACCAAACCCAAGAAAAAAAACCCACGCCTCGCGTCGGGCCGTAAGCGCGTCCGTCAAGACGTCAAAATCAACGCCGCCAATACCTCGCTGCGCTCCAAATACCGCACCGCCGTGAAAAACGTCGAAAAAGCGGTTCTTGCCGGCGACAAAATCAAGGCAACCGAACTGTTTGCAAAAATGCAAGCCGTGGTGGACACCGTAGCTGACAAAGGCATTTTCCACAAAAACAAGGCAGCTCGCGATAAGAGCCGCCTGTCGACCAAGGTTAAAAACTTAGTCACCATCGCTGCCTGATTTCAGGCAAATAGCACGCATTTCTGATTAGCTAGCTAACTCATAAGTGCGCCGTTTGTAGCGGGTGCGCTGTCAGCAAAGCAAAAAAGCCGTCTTATGACGGCTTTTTTGTGTCTGTATCAGATTGATTTGGCCGGTGGCGGGCCATTAAATATCTGCAAATCATTGTCTTCCCCGAAGTTAATGCAGAAGTCCCAAGCCATAACGTCGTAGTCACGCAAATCCGGATGCACCACAACGCAACGTACGCCGTTCACTGTGGTGGGAATGCACCAGGGCGAATAACCCAGATGACTGCCAGGGCGGGGGCCGCCCGGACGAAACTGGCTCATGACACCAGCCAGGCGTTCGGCCCAATCGCTGGGACGAAACTGGCGTCCACTTTGAGTAAGACCCAAAATATAAACAAGATTGGTGGGTTTGGTAACCATCGGATAGAGGTCGATCAGTGAGCGCTGACGGGATGTTGCAGGCGGACAGATTCTAACCGATCTTATATCTTATAGAAGAGTCGCCAAAGTCACTTCTCAGGCATTCATCAAGCAGTCGTCAAGCCTGTGTGCGTTGCGCCTAAAATCTCATCTCAAAGGCCCGACTCTGGTTGGGCCGCCTTGTTTTTGTGACACCCCGGGAGCTTAAAACCATGAACGCCACCCTTCTGCCCTTGATTGAAGCAGCCTCACCCCATGTGATGAACACTTACGGCCGCCTGCCGATTGCCTTATCGCACGGCCAGGGGTGTCGCGTCTGGGATGTCAATGGCAAGTCGTACCTGGACGCGCTCGGCGGCATTGCTGTGAACACACTGGGACACAACCACCCCCAACTGGTACCGGCGCTGCAGGACCAGATTGCCAAAATTATCCACAGCTCCAACTATTACCACGTGCCTAACCAGGAAGTGCTGGCCAAAAAACTGGTGCAGTTGTCGGGCCTGACCAATGTCTTTTTCTGTTCCACCGGCCTGGAGGCTAACGAGGCCGCCCTCAAACTAGCGCGCAAATTTGGCCACGATAAGGGTATCAAACAACCTGAAATTGTGGTTTATGAGAAGGCATTTCACGGCCGCTCCATCGCGACCCTGAGCGCCACCGGCAACCCTAAGATTCAAGCCGGATTTGGGCCACTGGTCGAAGGCTTTATCCGGGTCCCGTTGAATAACATCGATAGCCTAAAACAGGCCACTGAGGGCAACCCCAACGTGGTGGCGGTATTTTTTGAAGCCATCCAGGGCGAAGGCGGCGTCAACCCGGTGCACATGGACTACCTCAAGGCAGTACGCCGGCTGTGCGACGAGCGAGACTGGCTGCTGATGATCGACGAGGTGCAGTGCGGTATGGGTCGCACCGGCAAATGGTTTGCCCACCAATGGGCCAACATCAAACCCGACGTGATGCCACTGGCCAAGGGCCTGGGCTCGGGCGTGCCGATTGGTGCGGTGGTGGTCGGCCCCAAGGCGGCGCATATTTTTCAACCTGGCAACCACGGCACCACGTTTGGCGGCAACCCGCTGGCTATGCGGGCCGGCGTCGAGACCATTCGCATTATGGAAGAAGAAGGCTTGCTGGAGAATGCGGCCACAGTCGGTGTGCACCTGATAGCAGCGCTAAGTGAGGCGCTGAATACCGAGTTGGCCAGCGGCGCCGTCAAGGAGATTCGTGGCATGGGCCTGATGTTGGGTATCGATTTGGCAAAACCCTGCGGCGCCCTGGTAGGGCAATGTGCCGACAACGGCCTGCTCATCAGCGTCACCGCCGACAGCGTGATCCGTCTGGTGCCCCCTTTGATCATGACGCGTGATGAAGCCGACGAAGTCGTCAGTATTCTTTGCCCACTGATTAAACAACTGCTCTCCGACCCGGCCTGACCACCCTGCTCACCCGAGAACTCCGCATGCAACATTACCTGCAATTCAGTGACCTGAGCGCCAGTGATTACGCCTATTTGTTTGAGCGCGCCGCCCTGATCAAGAGAAAATTCAAGACTTACGAGAAACACCACTCGCTGGCGGATCGGACCCTAGCCATGATTTTTGAGAAAGCCTCGACCCGAACCCGGGTCAGCTTTGAGGCCGGCATGTACCAGCTGGGTGGCAGTGTGGTCCACCTCACCACGGGCGACAGTCAGTTGGGCCGGGCCGAGCCGATAGAAGACAGCGCCAAGGTCATCAGCCGGATGGTCGACCTGGTGATGATCCGTACCTACGAGCAAACCAAAATAGAGCGTTTTGCCGCGCACTCCCGTGTGCCGGTCGTCAACGGCCTGACCAACGAGTTTCACCCGTGTCAGATTCTGGCTGACATCTTTACCTATATCGAGCATCGCGGCTCGATTGCGGGCAAGACCGTGGCCTGGGTCGGAGATGGCAACAACATGGCCAACACCTGGCTCCAGGCCAGCGAAGTGCTGGGCTTCAAAGTGCACATCAGTACCCCCCGCGGCTACGGCGTAGACCAGTCGGTGGCTGGTCTGCGCTCCAGCCGGAGCTACCAGGTCTTCAGTGACCCGATGCAAGCCTGCCAAGGGGCCGACCTGGTCACCACCGACGTCTGGACCAGCATGGGTTTTGAAGCTGAGAACGAAGCCCGCAAGATCGCCTTTGCCGACTGGTGCGTCGACGCCGACATGATGCGCGCCGCCAAACCCGATGCGCTGTTCATGCATTGTCTACCCGCACACCGGGGCGAAGAGGTACAGGCCGATGTCATCGACGGAGAGCAATCCGTGGTCTGGGAAGAAGCCGAAAACCGCTTGCACGCACAAAAAGCCCTGATGGAATTTTTGTTGTTGGGTCGTTTGTAAGTAAAGATCATGTCTTTGCAAGTGAAGCGCGGCAATCCAGAGTTCATGGACTGCCAGGGCCTCGCAGCGACGACGGTGCTTTTGGACTTCCTCACTTGCTTAAGCACAGTCACTACCCCCGGTATAACCAGGGCAGGTCAAGCAGGCGTTCACCCAGCAGTTTCATGGCGGCATCACGGCCCCAGCGCACGGCACCACGAGCATGAAAGATGCGCCCGTTGCGCAAGGCGCGAGCTTGGACCCGGGCATTGCGCTGCCAGCGACGGAGCGCATACTGACGCAGCAGGGCGGACACATCCGCGCTTTGATCGGACAGAACCTGACCCAACACCGCCGCATCTTCCAACGCCATGCCGGCTCCCTGCGCCAGATAAGGCAACATCGGGTGGGCCGCATCGCCCAGCAAAGCGACCCGGTCTTGCGCCTGCTCCTGCGGTCCCTGCATCGGCGGGCGTACGCTCAAAGCCCATAAGCGCCAGGTGCCAATCGCCAGAATCAGATCATGCAAGGTGGGATGGGTCAGCTGCATCTGGCGCTGCAACTCATGCCCGTTGCCGCTGTGGTCCCAGTGCTCAAAGTCTCCGGCCATGTGACCATGCACGATGGCCACCACATTAAGCCATTCACCGCCGCGCACGGGGTACTGCACCACGTGCAAACGAGGCCCGAGCCAAACCGTAATTTGTTGCGAGCGCAGGCGCTCCGGCAAGTTGCGCTGCAACACCAGTGCACGGTAGGCGAGGTGACCAGTGGCGTAAGGCAAACCATCACCCAGCAACTGTTGACGCACCCGACTCCACAAGCCGTCAGCACCCACCAGCAAATCACCCTGCACTGCTTGCCCGCCTTGGGTCTGCAACAAAACACCGTCCGGTTGTGACTCAAAGCGGGTCGCTGCACGGTTCAAATTAATTACCACACCGGCTTGCGACTGCAGGGCGACTAACAGCAGGGCGTGCAGGTCAGCCCGGTGAATGGTGGCGTAAGGTGCGCCGTAGCGCGCCAATGACTGGGCACCCAGACGCAATAGCCCCAGAGCTTGACCCGACACCGCACTGCGCACCTGCAAGCACTCCGGAAACGCCGCCACAGCGTCCACGGCCGCTTTTAGACCCCAGCCCTGCAACACCCGCATGCTGTTGGGCCCCAATTGAATGCCGGCCCCAACTTCAGAAAACTCGCCTGACTGCTCAAACAACGCCACGCCCGCCCCGGCCCGGGCACAGGCCAGTGAAGCTGCCAGGCCCCCAATTCCACCACCACTGATTAATACTTTTCGCATCGACCTTATCCTTCTCTAGCATCACAGTTGACCACGTATTTAAAAACAGACTTGCGCGAACATAAAGTGACCGATATGCTCAATTTTTTAAGGAAACACGATGAAACATAAAACTGCACAAGACTTTGACCAAGAACTGTTGATTCTTTTTGACGCCTATGTGCACGGCACCATTGACCGACGTGGCTTTTTGGAAGGTGCCCAAAAATTTGCCATTGCCGGTATGACGGCTGGCATGCTTCTAGCTGCGCTGAACCCCAATTTTGCACAGGCACAACAAGTACCTGAGAACGATAAGCGACTCAAGACTGAATACATAAGCTTCCCCTCACCGACCGATAACGGGACCGTCAAAGGTTACCTAGTCCGCCCGGCCAACGCCACTGGACGCTTGCCCATGGTTCTGGTGGTGCATGAAAACCGGGGCCTCAACCCCCACATTGAAGACATCACCCGACGCATTGCGCTGGACAACTTCATCGCATTTGCCCCGGATGGACTCGCGCCGCTGGGGGGCTATCCCGGAGACGAGGAAAAGGCCCGCGAACTCTTCGCCAAACTCGACCAAGACAAAGTGCGTGAAGATTTTGTGGCTGCAACCAGTTATCTCAAAAGTCGGCCCGATGGCACAGGCAAAGTCGGCGTAGTCGGGTTTTGCTACGGCGGTGGCGTGGCACATATGCTGTCCACTCGCGTGCCCGACCTGCAGGCCGCCGTCAGCTTTTATGGCAACCACCCGGCAAACGAGGCTGCTGTCCGCGTCAAAGCACCGTTGTTAATTCACTTTGCAGGGGTTGATGAGCGCATCAATTCCACTTGGCCAGCCTATGAGGCCGCCCTCAAGACCGCTGGCGTTCGCTACACCACCTACAAGTACCTCGGCACGCAACACGGCTTCAATAACGACACCACCCCCCGTTTTGACGCCACCAGTGCCAAACTGGCCTGGGATAGAACCATGGCATTTCTCAACCAGCACTTGCGCGGCTGATTTTTTTCGGGTGTATCGCGATAATTCAGGGTCGTGAACTTTCGCGTCTTGCAACCTCACAGAG
>JBLHZH010000048.1:0-10054 GCA_047629695.1 Rhodoferax sp. | reverse complement strand
CTTGTTGGTGCCACTTTTATCCATCATGACCTTCTCTGGATCCCCGTTTTGGCGCATCGCCTTCTCGAAAAACCGTCGCGCAGCCAGTGTATCGCGCTTGGCTCGTGGTAGAAAGTCTATAGTGGCGCCTTCCTTGTCCACTGCGCGATACAGGTACTTTCAATGACTATTGACCTTGATATAAGGCTCGTCTATGCACCAATTGAGACCGCCTGGGCGTTTGTACTGTCTGAATATCTTCTCCAGCATTGGCAAGAACTTAACCGCCCAGCGGTTGACACTGAACTGGATGCTGACGGGGTCGAAGCTTGGCCAAGCAAGCTGCAAAAAGTAGTTTCAACTGCGTCCTAGTCGGACAGTATTTCAAACAGCACCTCTTTGACTCATCGTCTTTGCGATTGCCGCGTCGCTGGCGCTCCTTTTTATAAACATATAGGTTTTTATCCAGTATTTTGCGCTGGAGTAATCGTCTGCACCAATTTGTAGAAACGAAGATGTGGTGGTTATTGCCCGCCAACCCGGGCGCTCGCAACAGCGATTGGGATGCGGGTTTCCGCCGATTTCTGGGCCTTTGACAGTATGAGGCGGGGGTCCGTACTTCAAGCGCTGTACCACTACGCTTTGTATGCCCTGTTCAAGGTCCGTATGCGGTATCCGGTCGGATTTGGGAAACTCGCAATGACGAAGACCGCGCGGCAATCCAGAGGGGATGGGCTGCTGCAGCCTCCGACCTCGCAGAGACGAGGGTCGTTTGGTGCCTTTTGCTTCCTAACGGGTGGGTGACTCGGCGCTGGCCTTAAGGGCCTCATCCCATAACCGGCGGGGTAGGTGGGAGCCCAGTTTGCTCACCACCAGCGTCATAAAATCGGCGTGGACTTCATGACCGATGAAAGGCAGCACCTCGGCCGTGATGTCGCCACCCAGATCGCGTAGCGTATGGGCGGCATCGACCGTGTGACTGTAAGGCACGACGCTGTCGGCCTTGCCATGCAGAAAGTGAACCATGGTCTCGCCTGGGGCGACGCTGGGCAGCGTCGCGTAACGTCCGCTGATAGCAAACACCCGCGAGGCCAGCGGCGTCGCGCGTTGGGTGGCTTCGAGCGCCATGATAGCCCCTTGCGAAAAGCCGACCAGTGCTGTGGCCTCGGCGGTGACGCCGGCATGCGCCTGCCAATGCGTGATGGAAGCCTCAAATGCGGGCATCGCCTGCGCCACACGATCAGGCCGGTTCTCGTCCGTGATATCGCTCACCTTGAACCACTGAAAACCTCGACCTGATTCAGCTGGTTGATGGGCTGTAACCGCCACCACCATGGCTTGCGGAAATGCCTTTGCCAGTTGTTCGCCCAAGGGAAGCATGGACTCTGTGTCGCCTCCAAAGCCGTGAAACAGCAAGATAAGCTGGACTGCGGTGGGCTGCGGTTGCTGAATTATTTGGGCGTGCTGAATCATGGTTATTTTTTCTACAGTTGGGAGCCTTTAATGGCAGCTATTTTAAGAATATCTGGCGAGGTACAACAGATTTTCAAGGGGCCGGACAGAAAGCCGTCCTGACGGGGGACAATACTGGCTTTCGCCCGTCGGATGAAAGCACGGGTTTTGATCCGCCTTCAGCCGGTCGCGGTGACCCCTAATTGTTCGGTTACAGGAGCATCAAGAAGATGGCTATTCAGTGGTTTCCGGGTCATATGCATTTGACTAAAAAGGCCATCGGCGACCGCATCAAGAACATTGATGTGGTGATTGAGTTGCTTGATGCACGCCTGCCGGGCTCCAGCGCCAACCCGATGCTGGCGGAGCTGACACAAGGGCGGCCCTCGCTCAAGGTACTCAACAAGCAGGACCTGGCCGATCCGGCACGCACTGTCCAGTGGCTGGCTCACTACAACAGCCAGCCTGGCACCCGTGCGCTGGGGCTGGATGCCAGTGTCAGCACGCCGGCCAAGGCACTGATTAAGGCCTGTTTCGAGCTGGCGCCGAGCCGAGGTGGCATGGTTAAGCCGATGCGCGTGCTGATTTGCGGTATTCCCAATGTCGGCAAGTCCACTCTTATCAATACCCTGACCGGCAAACGGGCCACCAAAACCGGCGACGAGGCCGGCGTCACCAAGCTGGAGCAGCGAATCTCGCTGGCTGATGACTTCTATTTATACGACACGCCCGGTATGCTGTGGCCGCGCATCATCGTGGCGAAAAGTGGCTACAACTTGGCCGCCAGCGGCGCCATTGGCCGCAACGCGTTTAATGAAGAAGAGGTGGGGCTGGAATTGCTGGACTACCTGATTAAAAATTACTCCATGCTGGTGGAAGGGCGCTACAAACTCGACGGTGTGGCCGAGCTCACCGATGAGACGCTGCTGGCTGCGATTGGCCGAAAGCGCGGTGCCCTGCAAGGTGGCAACAAAGTCAACCTGCAAAAAGCGGCAGAGATTGCGATCTACGATTTTCGGGCGGCAGCGATGGGTCGCATTACGCTGGAGACGCCCGCTGAGTTTGCCCAGTGGCTGGCCGCTGGGCAACTGCTGGATGCCGAGCGTCAGCTCAAAAAAGACGCTATTGAACTCGATCGTAAGATCCGTTTCAAGAAAATACCCCGTCCTGATTCGCGCTCATCTTAGGGGCAGAGGAGTGCAAAATTTCACCACATTATTTTTCGTCTCTGCGAGGCCATAGGCCGCAGCAGTGCATGACTTTCTGGATTGCCGCGCTGCGCTCGCAAAGACGACAGTACGGGGTACTTCCCACGTCCCTTAAGTGGACCTGCACCCGTTGCCCGATCTCAGTCGGTCGAGCGCAACACAAGATCCGAGCAGGGGTAGGCGACGCAGGGCAATATATAGCCCTCGGCCTTTTCTTCGGCACTGAGGCCGGGCCAGTTGATCTCGTAACGAATCTCGCCGCTGACCAATTCAGCAATGCAGGTGCGACAGGTACCGTTGCGGCAGGAACTGGGCCAATCCAGACCGCCTTGCTCCAGCGAGTGCAGTAAGGGCTGCTGGGTCCAGGCATCGACTTGCTGCCCCTCAGGTGCCACGCTGGCAGTAAAAAATAGCGGTGTATCGTGGATCGTCATGTCATTATTTTATTAAGAATTAAACCCGTCAAAATGAAAACCATCCTTCCCTTGAGTCTGTTTGTCAAACCCGATAAAAACGACCCTAAGCCCCTCATTCTTTACCATGGCCGCAGTTGCCCAGACGGCTTCGCCGCTGCGCTGGCTGCTTGGCTTTATTACGAAGGTCAAGCCGAGTTTCTGGGGCTAGACCACGGCGATACCAAGTCGGTAGCCGACTTGCCGGTGCTGCATGGGCGTGCTGTTTATATTCTCGATTTTTCGTTCTCTGCCGACATCCTGCACGACATTGACGACCGCGCCGCCAAATTGGTGATGCTGGATCACCATAAAAGCGCGGCTGACAAGCTCACCGGTTTTGCTTGCCGCTGCGGTGTGGTGCATTTTGATATGCATAAGTCAGGTGCTCGGTTGGCTTGGGAGTTTTTTCACCCCGAGCAGCCCGTGCCTGCGCTGGTGCGTTTTGTCGAAGACCGTGACATCTGGGTCTGGCAATACCCGGAAAGTGCCGGCTTTCTGGCAGCGCTGGACATGGAGGCCTTCGATTTCGTGCGTTGGCAGGTCATTGCCAACTTTGATGCGCTACAGTTGGCCCGTTACGTGCAGCGGGGCCAAGCCATGGATGAGAAGTTCAGCAAGCTGGCCAGCGGCATTGCCGAAGGCGCACAAGTCATTACCTTTAATGGCATTGTCGGTTTGATGGTCAACGCGCCCGGTGTCTTTCATAGTCTGGTGGGCGAAACGCTGGCTAAAAAGAGCGGTACCTTTGCGTTGATGTGGAGCACCGACAAAAGCGGCGCCATCAAGGTCGGGCTGCGCTCGGAGCGGGGTTTTAACTGTATTCCCCTGGCAGAGAGCATGGGCGGCGGCGGCCATGCCCAGGCCTGCGGCTTCAAGATGGCGCAATCACAATTATTGCAATTGCTGAGTGGGGTGCTGACCGCTGAACCGGCTGGGCATGCTTAACCCTTACAAAAGTCTGTGCTAAGCAGACGTCTTTGAGACCCGCAGTCGCATTGGGCGTGCTAGCATAATTTCTCTATAAAGCCTGTATTGCGGGTATTGTCTGGAGTTATGCGTAAACACACATTCCGTTGGGTCGCCGTTCTGGTGATCGCTGCTGTAGGGGCTGGCATTTATTACGGGTGGCCATTCAGCACCCCGATTCAAAACGCCATCACCGATGAGGTCCTGCAGCCTCTTGTACCGCTGGGTGCTGCGTCCACTACTGTGCCGCCGGCGCAGCCCAGTTTTGTGCTTGTCCCCCCCGCCGCTCCAATTTCGGCACCGCTGACCCCAGTCATCCAGTTCCCCATGGCAGCAGCTTCCACGTCGCTGGTGACCGCCGCGACCGACCTGCCCCCGCTGGCGGAGTCCGATCCCTATGTCCGCAGCGCCCTCGACGACTTGCTGGGTCCCAGTACTCTGTTGACTTTTTTGCAACTGGATGTTTTTGTGTTGCGTGTGGTCGCCACCGTTGACAATCTGGCTCGTACGCACGCGCCGCTGACGATGTGGCCGGTCAACCCTTCACCCGGGCGCTTCACCACGCTGGTTGACAGCAGCAGGGCTGAGACTATTAGCCCTGATAATGGCCAGCGCTATACCCCTTTGGTGTTGCTGATCGAGTCCATCAACACGCCCCAAGCGATTGCCATGTACGCCCGTTTATATCCTTTGTTTCAGAATGCTTATGAAGAGCTCGGGTTTCCGGGACGTTATTTCAATGACCGTCTGGTCGCGGTGATTGATCACCTGTTGAACACGCCGGTGCAGACCGCTCCTGTTGGCGTTGGACTGGTTGAGGTGAAGGGGCCGATCGAGTCCCTGCGGCCCTGGGTTCGCTATGAATTTACCGATCCAGTACTGGAGTCCCTTTCCTCCGGGCAAAAAATGCTGGTACGCTCAGGCCCGGTCAATCACCGGCGCCTGAATGCCAAACTGCGGGAAATCCGGACCTTAATTGCTGGTGTTGCGCTCCCACGGCCGTGAGGCGTCGTTGGCATGGGCCAAGTCATGCAGGGTTTCATCCGCTGGCGCGATTGACTCCGGGGCACGTGGGTCAAGCAGCAGGGCGGATTGCAAACTCCCGCCCATAACGACATAGTCGGCCTTGTGACCGGGCTCGCCACGGTTCAGTGGCCGCTTGCGAATGTAGTGCCAGGTTCCTAGGGCCAGCATCAGCAGCACAATTACAAAGTAAAGTAGCAGGCTACCGGGCCCAGTTAGCTCCATCATGGCGCCGGCCACTGTGGGGCCGATAGTGGCCCCAATGCCATGCAGCAAGAGCAAGCCACCGGTCACCTCTAGTACTCTTGAGCGGTCAATCAAGTCGTTGACGTGGGCAATACACAGGCCGTACAGGGTAAATGTCAGTCCGCCATAGACAATGCCCAGAGCGATCAGCGCCACCTCGGAGCCCAGCGCCAGGTAAAAACCGGTGGCCGCCACGACGGCGCCTGCAATGCAAACCCAGAACAGCACCCAGCGCCGGTCGTAGGTGTCCGATAAGTGGCCGACCGGCCACTGAAATGCAGCACCGCCTAAAATGGCGGCTGCCATGAAAGTGGCTATCCCAACCTCGCTGAACCCAACGCGCTGCGCAAACACATGGCCCAAGCTGTAAAACGCGCCGACAAGCATGCCCGAGGCGACCGATGCTAGGACGCCAATGGGCGAAGTAGCAAACAACTCAAGCAGGCTCAGCTTAGGTGTCGCGGTGGGCTCGGGCTCTTGCACCGGGGTCAGCGTAATTGGTAGCAAGGCAAATGAAAATAGAACAGAGACCATCGCAAACGGGATGAAGCCAAAGCGGTCACCCAGCAGAATCATCCATTGCCCCAAGGCCATGGCGACCCCACCTACCGCCATATAGACCGCAAACACCTTGCCGCGCTGGTGGCTTTGGGCCACCACGCTAAGCCAGCTCTCGACCACCAGCAACAAGCCCACCAGGCAGACGCCGGTGACAAAGCGCAGAAAGCCCCAGAACCAGGGGTCAATCCACAAAGCGTGAAGAATGGGCAGGGTGGAGGCAACCGAGGCCATGGCGGCGAAAGCGCGAATGTGACCCACGCGCCGGATGATTGCCGGACAGGCGAAAGTGCCACAGATGTAGCCGGCAAAGTAGGCCGACATCACCAGACCTGTGACGAAGACGGGAAACTGTGCCGAATCTGCCTGGGCCCCAATAGCAGAAAATAATAAGCCGGTGCCCAGCACCAGTAGGACCACACCGCTGAGCAGGGAGGTCAGCGGTTTCATTAGTGTTTGCAAAGCAGATCTTTCAAGGGAACGGAGTCCGATCCGCCAAGAGGCGGTTGCGAAAGAGCCGAAAAATAGTCAGCCCGAACCGCAAGCCCGAACAGGGCGCTATTCTGCCACTGGGTCAAAAATAAGCCAGTGCCTCTGGCTTCTAATCCCTAAGAGAACTCAAAGTAACCCGACGTTTCTGCGAGGCCGCAAGCCGTGGCCTCCCATGACTCCTGACTTTCTGCATTGCCGCTTCACTGGCGTTCCTCTCACAGGGCAGCGGAGTCGGGGCAACTGCATTTGAAGCGGATGTCTCGGGGCGCCGGGAACAACCCGGTTTCAGGCTGGCAGATGCGCGCCATCACTGGCGCACTCAACTGGCCTTGCAGCAGTCCCACTAAGGTGTCGATGGAGCCCGCGCAATCAGTGCCGATGGTTTTCCAGTGCGCCGGTGCGACCGGTGCGACGCTCACCTGAATGCGGTACAGACTGGAGCCTATGACCTGCGCGGACAGGCCCGAGGTGTAAGTGGCCAGAAACGCAAAAGGCGCCTCTGGGTCTTTGCGGTTCTCGGCCAAGTTGAAGACCACCCGGCCGACCCGGTTCCAGGCCGGGTGGCAGGCCTTGAGAAAACCCTGTAGCGTCGGCCCGGAGGCGGTCAGTTCGACCTGCAGAGCGGTGTCAAGCGTGGCCCAGAGTTGTGCCAGTGCCAGGGGCTTCAGGTAGTCTGCGCCCAGCATCGGTGGCGCATCAAGTACCAGCGTCTGCAGGATGGCCAGGGCCGGTAGCGGCACGGTCATTACGCCGGCCTTGGGTGCGGCGCAGAGCGCGGTCACATAGCGGGCGCCACCAGCCCCAGGCGGACGGTAGCAGGGCGGTGACCTCGGTCGCGCCCAATTGCAGCAGGCCCTGTCCGCTGCCTTGGGCAACGGAGATCATGGGTGTTCGGGCGCGATTTCTTTGGCCCGCAGCTTGGCCCCAATGTACTCGCCGTGGGTGACGTGCAGCAGGCCGGCAATCTTGCTGATCAGGTGATTTTCATTGGCATCGAGATGAGCATCGGCGTAGGCAACCTGCCACATGGCCTCGACGATGCGAATTTTTTGTGACTGCGTAAAGTGGTCATTGAGGCTGGAGGTGAAGCCTTGGTAGTCATAGGCATGGGTTGCCGTCTGTTCGGCCAGTGCCATCAGATGCGTCAACTCATCGTCAGCCAAGCTGAATTTCTGTCGTAAGGCCGTCAGCACGGTGCTGCGCGCGCTGACGTCAATTTTGGGGTCTGCCCGCATCACCTCCACCAATAAAACGGCGGTGGCCAGTTGCAGGGTGTGCTCCAACTCTTCAGGTGATTGCGGTGTGGCGGTTATGGTGTTAAAAAAGTCTTTAAGGGTTCTCAGCATGCGTGGGTCCGGGGTTGCGTTAACTTGGGTGGAGTGTCGACTAGGGCGATTGGTTCCACGGTCTGCCACTGGCCTGGTGCCAGCGAGTCCAGCGTATGCAGGCCGATGGCGGCCCGAATCAGACGCAGCGTGGGAAAGCCTACAGTCGCCGTCATGCGGCGCACTTGGCGGTTTCGG
The DNA here is from genome assembly GCA_047629695.1 of Rhodoferax sp. Classification (GTDB taxonomy): domain Bacteria; phylum Pseudomonadota; class Gammaproteobacteria; order Burkholderiales; family Burkholderiaceae_C; genus Rhodoferax. The sequence goes on along the minus strand of JBLHZH010000048.1, from coordinate 2,152 downwards.
CCCTCAGCAATGCCGAGTTCCAGCCAGGCGGTGGGAATGCTCTGGCGTTTACGCACCGGCGGTTCGCGTAACCACAATCCCGGCGGCTCTGCAATCAGTTGCACCTTGGCCGGTCGGGTGAGGCCGTCATTGAGTTGAACGCCTCGGCGCAGTCGGCTCAGTGCCGCTTCATCGGGCAAGCCTTCAACCTGGACCCAGTAGGTCTTCTCCATTTTGAACTGGGGGTCGGCAATGCGCGCCTGCAGCGGGCCGTTGTCGGTCAGCAGCAGCAGTCCCTCGCTGTCGGCATCCAGACGGCCGGCGACATAAACGCTGGGTAGTGCAATAAAGTCCTTGAGCCCACGCCAGCGTCCCTCCGGCGTGAATTGGCTCAGTACGCCATAGGGCTTGTTGAACCGAATCAGCATTCGTCGCTTAATTGGGGTCGGCCAGCTTATAAGCGGGGCTCGGTCCAAAGGACGCCACCGGTAGCCCAGTTTTCGCGTTTGACGTCGGTGATCAAGATGTCGACTGACGTCGGGCTGCCGCCCAGTACCTCGACCGTGACCCGGGTGATTTCTTGCACCAGCTTTTGCTTTTGCTCAATGGTGCGGCCTTCGAGCATTTCTATATGGTAGGTGGGCATGGTGTTTCCTTGAACGGCGGGTAGACGAAATTAAGGATCATAGGCCAAGCGCCTTTATTGGTTCAGAATGATGTTGGCAATCAAGCCGGTGGCAATGGCGATCAGTACATAGTCCGAGCCCACCTGCACCCATTGATGGCCACGCGGTGGCGGGCTCAGTCGGTAGGTACGGTAGTCGGTGACAACATACTGGCGATTGCGGTATTCACGCGGAACATGACCACCGCGGCGAAATTCAGGGCCGCGGGCGTTGTAAGAGAAGTCCTGGCGGTCGTTGCGTCTTTCTTGGGCGCGCTCAAAGCTGCGGTCATCACGACGGTCGGCCTGGCGATTGTGGTCGCGGTTATCCCGTTGGTCCCGCTTGTCGGCATGACGGGATCCCTGCCTGTCATCGCGCGATTGTTCATGGTCATTGCCTCGGCTACGCCGGTCATGGTCGTCTTTGGCAAAAGCGCTACTGCTGAAACTGAAACTGAAGCTGGCAGCCACCAAGGCGCATATTAGGGTCGTGGATTTCATTATTTCTCTCCTTGAATCAAGTTAAATTTAATAGCGACGGATGGGTGCATCTGCTGTGTAAAGCGCAGGCGGGTGATGTGCAAAGAAGCGTTGCCAGATATATCCGTAAGATCGTCAGCTGATTTGGCTTCGTCACTTTAATTTGGCGTCGGAACGCTGGTAAAGTCCATTTCGATGCAAGCCAAAAACCCAAGCGCCAGCGTTGTCACCCAGGCCAGCACCCTGGTCGAGCGGCTGGTCAGATTGCACCAAGTACAGTGGACGCGTCAAATTACGCTGCGCTGACTGTCCCACAAAAACCTAACTGAGGATACCTATGTCTGTCGGAAAATCAAAAATTATTTACACGCTCACGGATGAAGCACCTTTGCTGGCCACACACTCATTTTTGCCCGTCATCCGGGCGTTTGCGGCACCGGCCCAGATTGACATCGTCGAGAGCGATATCTCGGTTGCCGCTCGTGTTCTGGCTGAATTTCCCGAATTTTTGACCGAGGCGCAGCGCGTGCCCGATACCCTGTCCGAACTGGGCCGTCTGACACAGGCCCCCGACACCAACATCATCAAGCTGCCCAACATCAGCGCCGCTGTACCCCAGTTGCTGGCCGCTATTCGTGAGCTACAGTCCAAAGGCTACAACATTCCCGATTTTCCGGAAGACCCGAAGACAGATGACGAAAGAGCCATTTTGGCGCGTTATTCCAAAGCACTGGGCAGTTCCGTCAATCCGGTGCTGCGTGAGGGCAACTCTGACCGCCGCGCGCCCGCCGCGGTCAAGGGCTATGCACGTAAGCATCCGCATGCGATGAGTAAATGGAGTCCGGCATCGCGCACCCATGTCTCCCACATGCATGGCGGCGACTTTTATGCCAGTGAAAAATGTCTGACGCTGGACAAGGCCCGCGACGTCCGCATGGAACTGGTGACCCCGACCGGCAAGACGATTCTGCTTAAGCCCAAGGTGTCTTTGCTGGAAGGCGAAATCATCGACAGCATGTACATGAGTAA
>JBLHZH010000047.1:0-10063 GCA_047629695.1 Rhodoferax sp. | reverse complement strand
GATTCCTTAAATGTACTACCTCCAATTAAGAAGAGAAATAGCATTAATATCAATTGTTTATTTCTAAAATTGAAATAATTAAAACTGAACTTTATAAAAGTTTGTCCAGCGTAGGTGCTGCTGGCACAACGCTTCTTGGTGTGATCGCTGACAAGTGCTGAAGCCGGCTCATCGCACCGAGTCGTTCTGATCGGCCAGTGGTGCCAGCAACAGCGCTAAATCCTGCGCTGTGAACTTGGTCAATTCGGCCGTGTCATGGCCCAGCACCCCGTCCGCCAGCGCCTGTTTGCGCGCTTGCAACTCCAGCATCCGCTCCTCGATGCTGCCGGCCACCACCAATTTGTAGACGAACACCGGCTTGTGCTGGCCGATGCGGTGCGCCCGTGCGCTGGCCTGCGCCTCCACAGCCGGGTTCCACCAGGGGTCGACATGGATGACGGTGTCTGCCGCCGTCAGGTTCAGGCCCACGCCACCGGCCTTCAAGCTGACCAGCATCAGCGCTTCCTCCTCTTGACGCTGAAAGCGCCGCACGATGTCGGCGCGCTGCGCCACCGGCGTGTTGCCGGTCAGGCTCAAGAACCGCAAGCCCAGACCTTGTAATTGCGCGGCAATCAGATCCAGCATTTCAGTGAATTGTGAGAACACCAACACCCGGTGGCCCTCGGCCAGCAACTCGGGTAGCATCTCGCTGAGCAGTTCCAGCTTGGCGCGCTCCATCGTGGGTGGCATGGCCACGCCCTTGACCAGCGCCGGGTCGCAGCAAACCTGACGCAACTTCAGCAAGGCATCCAGCACCGAGATTTGTGCCCCGGCAAAGCCGCGCCGTGCCAGCACGCGCCGCACTTGCGTGTCGGCCGCCACCCGCACACTTTCATACAAATCGCGCTGCTGGCCGTACAGCTGCACACGTCTTGTCACCGTGGTCAGTGGGGGTAGCTCGGTTGCCACATCTTCCTTGCGGCGACGCAGAATAAAGGGCTGCACGCGTTGCGCCAGCAACTGCGCGCGCAGGCTTTCGCCATTGGTTTCAATTGGTTTGCGCCAAAGCCGCTGGAAGCTGCGTACATCGCCCAGAAAGCCTGGCATCAAGAAGTCGAACTGCGCCCACAACTCGCCCAGATGGTTTTCCAGCGGTGTACCGGTCAGGCATAGCCGATGGCGTGCTTTTAAGCGCCTTACTGCCCGTGCCGCCCTAGCGTTGGCGTTCTTGACGCTTTGCGCCTCGTCCAGAATCAGTAGATGCCAGGGCTGCGCAGCCAGCACTTTGATGTCGCGCCACAGCAGCGGGTAGGTGGACAGGACCAGGTCGAATTCGGCCAGCCGGTGGAAGTCCGTCGCCCGCCCTGGGCCTTGCAAGACCAGCACGCGCAGTTGTGGTGTCACCCGCTGCGCCTCGGCCAGCCAGTTGAACAGCAGCGAGGTCGGCAGCACCGCCAGCGCGGGCAAGTCCAGCCGGTCGGCCTGCTTTTCCAGCAGCAAATGGGCCAGTGCCTGCGCCGTCTTGCCCAGACCCATGTCGTCAGCCAGGATGCCGGCCAGCCCTTGTTCGCGCAGATATTGCAGCCAGGCCAGACCACTCAACTGGTAGGGGCGCAGCGTCAGCCCCAAACCCGTGGGCGCGGCAACGGGCTTGGGTGTGCCGGCGGCCAGTAGTTGGTGGGCCATTTGGCGCAACCCGTCATCACCGTGAATTTGCCAACCGGCGCGTTCGTCCAGGCCCAGCAGGCGGCTGGCGTCCCAATCATTCAGGCGCAGCGGGCCTTGCATGCGTTTCGGGTCGGTCAGTAAATCGATCATCGCGCCAATGATCGCCTTCAGCGTGGCGGCCGGTGCCTCAATGCGGCGCCCGCCCGGCGCATGCAGCAGCACGATGGCATCGTCGTCGATCAGCGCAATTTCCTCAGTCCTCAGCCAGCGGGCGTCGCGGCGCAGCAGGTTGGCAATCATTGGCGCCAAGTCCAGGTTTTCTCCCTCAATCTCCACACCCAGGCTGAGCAGCCAGGCGCCTTCGCGTGCTGGCAGCCCCAGCTTCTGGATGTTCAGTTTCCAGGCCTCCGCGGCCACCGGCCGGTGGGCAAAGCCGGGGCAGACGACGATGGCCCAGCCCCTGGCTTGCAAGGCGGGCACCTGCTCCAGCCAGAAGGCGCCGAAAAATTCTTCCTGTAACAGCGTCCACAGTTGCGCGTGCTCCCCGGCGGGTGGCGGGCTGCGCCACTGCAAAGCCTTGTCATCCAGCGGCAGCAAGCCCAGGCCCCAGAGCTGATCGCGGGCTTCGGCCTCGGCCGACAGGTCGCGCGCCAGCCAGCGCGTACCGACCGCTTGCACCACGGGCGGGCGGCTGTTCAGGATGGAACGTGGCGCAGGCGTGTCCAGCTTCAGCCCGTCGGCACCCCGGTAAGTCCAGTCAACCTGGGCCACAGTGACGGCATCACCACGCGGGCCCAGGCGGCCGTTGGGCACCAGTCCGAGCAGGCCGTCGCCCCGGTTCAAAGTGCGAAGCGTCAGCCGGGGCCGAAAGTGAGCCGGCTCACCCCGGGTCATATTCGCTGCTTGCGCGGCAAGGGCATCGGCTTCGAACTGCAGGCGCAGCATCACGGCGGCGGCATGTTCACAAAACTGCTGAACACGGCAGCTGCACAGGGCGCTGTAATGCGCTTGACCATCAGGCCTGCGCACGCCTTGCAGGGCCAATTCGAAGATTTGACTGCCGCTGCCGCTGCCGCTGCCGCTGCCACGCAGGCGGGCGCTGGCCCCTTGCGCGTCTTGCTGCAGCTCCAGAATTTGCCCCTGCAAGGTGCGCCCACGCTGCAAGCGGGCGCGCTCGAAGAGGCGTTGCAACTGTGCTTCTTCGGGCGGCCACAGGCGCGGTGTCAGTGGCAGGCGTTGTGCCGGGTCGGGTAGGGCGGGCAGAGCAGGCATGCTGCGCATTGTCCTCGTTGAGCGCAGGCGGCGCCACCGCCTGCCGGGCCATAGGTGTAAAGCGTATTGACCTCGCGCGCCCGTCGTTCGGCCGTAGCACGAGTTGTACCCGAAATGACCGGCCATGGTCGCGCGACCCAAGCACATCTCGGCAACGTCAAAATTTATCGCAATTTGGTGCTCAGGTTCTCGTTGATGTCGCCGGTCGCGGTCTTTTCCTTGAGCCGATTCAAGGGTTTTCACTGACTATCGAAACGTTTGCGCAAACGTTTTTCACGTTATCATTAAGGCGAGTGGGGTCAGAGATCAGGGCATGCAGATGCCGATTAACCAGATTCACTGAAACCTGCTGCCGATGACTTGTTCGCAACCAAAAGGAGTTCACCCATGAAATTTTCACGCCGCACTTTGCAAGCGACTATCGCGCTTGGCTTTTTAGGTAGCCTACTCGCCACCCCTAGTTTTGCAGGCGAAAAGCCCAAAGTGGCACTGGTCATGAAGTCCTTAGCGAACGAATTCTTTCGTGATATGGAAGATGGGGCCAAGGCGCATAACAAAGCCAATGCCGATAAATACACCTTGGTCTCGAACGGCATCAAGAACGAAACTGATACTGCTGCACAAATTCGGATGGTGGAGCAGATGATTGCCCAAAGGGCCGATGCTATTGTTATCGCTCCAGCCGACTCCAAGGCGCTTGTGGCCGTGCTTGATAAAGCGATTAATCAAGGCATCCTGGTGGTAAATATTGATAACCAACTTGACCCAGCAATTCAAAAAGAAAAGGGGATTCAGATTCCGTTTGCTGGACCAGATAATCGCGCAGGCGCAAAAATCGTCGGTGACTACCTTGCACGCAGCCTAAAGTCGGGCGATCAAGTAGGCATTATTGAAGGGGTCTCAACCACCTTTAACGCCCAGCAACGCACCCTGGGGTATCAGGATGCGATGAAGGCCGCCGGCGTGGTGGTGGTGGGCGTGCAGTCTGGAAACTGGGAAATTGACATGGGCAATAATGTGGCCTCGGGCATGCTGCGTGAGCACCCCAACCTGAAAGCCCTGCTGGCAGGCAATGACAACATGGCACTGGGCGCCGTCGCCGCCATCCGAGCGGCGGGAAAAACGGGCAAAGTACAGGTGATGGGCTACGACAACATCCGGGCTATTAAGCCGATGCTGGCAGATGGGCGGATTCTGGCGACTGCCGATCAATTTGGCGCCAAGCAGGCTGTTTTCGGTATCGAGATCGCACTGAAAGCACTGGCAGAAAAGAAAAAGCAGGCCGATATGCCGGCCTCCATTCAAACCGAGGTGGTTCTGGTAACCAAAGATAGCAAATAAGCCAAGTGCGATCAGCCCCTGCGAATGACTCTGATGACCGCCACTGCCAAGTCCGTCCTAACCATTGATTCTGTCGGTAAAAACTACGTCACGACGGTGCTGCAAGGCGTTTCCATGAGCCTGCAAGCGGGTGAGGTTTTGGCGCTCACGGGAGAAAATGGGGCGGGTAAGAGCACCTTGTCAAAGATCATCTCGGGACTCGAATCACCGAGTCAGGGAACGATGACTTTGCGGGGCCAGGTCTATGCGCCCAAGTCACGACGCCAGGCCGAAAGTCTGGGCGTGCGCATGGTCATGCAGGAACTGAGCTTGATCCCGACCATGACGGTGGCAGAAAACTTGCTGCTGGGCCGTATTCCCAACCGAGGCCGTTGGCAGGCCAACTGGATAGAGCGCCATAAGCTCAATACACTGGCCGCGCAGCAATTGGCCAAAATTGGTATTCAGAACATCAGCCCGGACACACCGGTGTCGGCACTGGGTATCGGTCAGCAGCAAATGGTGGAGATCGCCAAGAACTTGCAAGATAACACCTGTGTTTTGATCCTCGACGAGCCTACGGCGATGCTCACGCCAAGCGAAACGCAACATCTGTTTGACCAGGTCGCGCGGCTTAAGTCTCAGGGCGTGACGATCATTTACGTGTCGCATCGGCTGGAAGAGTTAAAAGCCATTGCCGATACGCTGGCGGTGTTGCGTGATGGCGCATTGATCGAGGTCTGTCCGATCCACAGCGTCAGTGAGAACGACATCATTCAGCTGATGGTGGGACACTCAGTGGACCAAGATGTTGATCGGCTGCGCCGCCCTCGCGGCAAACTCATGTTGAGCGCCAAAGACCTGGGTCGTGGGTCAGCCGTGAAAAACGTCAGTCTCGATTTGTATGCGGGCGAAGTACTGGGCTTGGCCGGCTTGGTGGGCAGCGGCCGCACCGAAGTTGTTCGTCTCCTGTTTGGGGCAGACCCCTTGGAAGGCGGTGAGATCACGGTATTTGACACTACAGCCGACCCGACACCGCACGCCGTGGTTAAAAAGTGGCGCTCACCGCGAGCCGCCATTGCCGCAGGAATCGGCCTGATCACAGAAGACAGAAAGTCGCAAGGCCTGCTGCTGACACAAGGTATCCGCGTCAACACCACCCTCAGTGATGTGGCAGCCGTCTCTAAATTTTCCTGGTTGCAATTTAAACGCGAGCGAAAAATTGTCTCAGATTTAATTCACCGCCTGTCCGTGCGTTGCAACTCCATGGAGCAAGCTATTGGCACCTTAAGTGGCGGTAACCAGCAAAAAGTTATTGTTTCTCGCTGGTTACATCGGGAATGTAATATTTTGCTGCTTGACGAGCCGACCCGTGGTGTGGATGTAGGCGCTCGCGCCGAGATCTACGGCGAACTTGAGCGCATGGCTCAGGCCGGCAAGGCCTTAATGATTGTGTCGAGTGACCTTCGCGAGTTGATGCAGATATCCGATCGCATTGGGGTCATGAGTAATGGTCGGCTAATCACTATTTTTGAACGCGGGCAATGGAGCGAAAAGTCGCTGCTGGCTGCGGCTTTTAACGATGTCGATCATCGATCGACTCTCCCCTTGTAAGAGCACGCCTAGCGTGTTGTCCTGGCTTATCCTGAACCACAAAAACTTATGACGATACTGACCAAACCAGCTGTAACTGGCACCAGCAATAGCCAGCTTGGCACCTACCTCGGACTGAGCGCAGTCTTGATCGGCATGGTCATCCTGTTCAGTAGCCTGAGTGACTATTTTTTCAGTGCTGCCACGTTTTTGGCGATTGCCAATGAAGTCCCGGCTTTGATGGTCATGGCCGTGGGAATGACGTTCGTTCTAATTATTGCCGGCATTGACCTGTCGGTGGGTTCGGTTCTGGCGTTTTCAGCGGCCGCAACGGCCAACGCGATCCTCCAGTGGCACTGGGGAACCATCCCCGCCGCTGGACTCGGACTGATGATCGGCCTGGCCTGCGGTGCCCTGACGGGGTGGATCTCGGTGACTTGGCGTTTGCCGACCTTCATTGTTTCCCTTGGCATGCTGGAAGCGGTGCGTGGAGGCGCTTATGTGCTAACCGACTCACGCACCCAATATGTGGGCAGTGCCATGGGTGGTTTGGCTGCCCCCTCGATTGGAGGAATTTCTTCGGCTTTTTTTCTTGCGCTTGGCATGGTGGTGGTCGCCCAGGTGATATTGAGCCGCACGGTGTTTGGTCGTTATGTCGTAGGGATCGGTACCAACGAAGAAGCGATGCGCCTGGCGGGGATCAACCCCAACCCGATCCGCATCGCCGTATTTGCAGCGACCGGCTTTTTAGCTGGTTTGGCAGGCTTGATGCAGTCGGCCCGGCTGGAAGCTGCCGATCCCAACTCGGGAACCGGGATCGAATTACAGGTGATTGCCGCAGTCGTCATTGGCGGCACCAGTTTGATGGGGGGACGTGGCTCCGTCGTCAATACCTTTTTTGGCGTACTCATCATTACTGTGCTGGAAGCCGGTCTGGCACAAATTGGCGTGAGTGACCCCAGCAAACGAATCATTACTGGCTGCGTCATTGTGGTCGCCGTGATTATTGACACGCTGCGCCAAAGGCGTGGGCGCGTGGCCTAAGGTAAGCAGGCAGCGCACCTTCAAATGGCCACTATCAAAGACGTCGCCCATCGGGCAAAGGTTTCTATCTCCACTGTCTCGCATGTGGTGAATCACACACGCTTTGTCAGTGAAAAAATTCGGAGCGAGGTTGAAAGTGCGATTCGTGAACTGGGCTATGTTCCCAGTGCTGTCGCGCGCAGCCTTAAGAGCAACACCACCAAAACAATTGGGATGCTGATTCCTAATTGTTCCAATCCATATTTTGCAGAAATCGTGCGCAGTGTTGAAGACCACTGCTTTGCTGCAGGCTATACCCTTATTCTGTGCAACACGGATGACGAACCGCATCGCCAAAGCGTCTATCTGCAAGTGCTGGCAGAAAAGCGCATTGACGGGATGATCATCATCTCCACAGGTGACGACCGAGCCTTGCTGCGACTGCTTCAAGGCCTGACGATTCCGACTGTGTTGCTAGACCGTGAAGTCCCCCATGTTAATTGCGATAGAGTGGAAACCGCCCACCTGCAAGGTGGCTTCATGGCGACCGTGCACCTTATCAACCTAGGTCACAGGCGCATTGCCTGCCTGGCAGGGCCGCAGGATTTAAATCCCAGTGCGCAGCGAATCCAGGGTTGGCGCAACGCACTTGCCCGAGGGGGCTTGACGGCAGAGTCCTCTGATTTGCTTTGGTACAGTGACTTCACGAGCCAAGGTGGATTCAACACCCTGCAATCGATCTTGGCGACACCCACGCCACCCACCGCTGTCTTTGTTTGTAATGACCTGATGTGCCTCGGTGCGCTGAGTGCAGCGCATGAAGCGGGTGTTCATGTGCCCCGGAATCTGTCCCTGATTGGTTTTGACGATATTGAGCTGGCTCGGTTTGCCAGCCCGGCACTCACCACCGTGGCACAACCCAAGCAGCGCATGGGTATTTTGGCGGTTGACATCCTGCTTGAACGGATTCAGGGAGGACGGACTGAGGCAAAACAAGTGATGCTTCAGCCCGAGCTGATCGTCAGAAATTCGACGGCTAGCATCGCTTGAGTCGTTATTCGGTACTACTTTAAAACTTCATCGCTAACCCATGACCGAAATACAACCCAAAATAGTTTGCCTTGGCAGCTTGAATATGGATCTGCTGATTCAGGTGCAACGTGCCCCCCATCAAGGTGAAACAGTGCAAGGCCAGTCGATTCATTATTTGCCAGGCGGAAAAGGGGCTAATCAAGCCGTGAGTTGCGCACGCCAGGGCGCGCAAGTCAGCATGGTCGGTCGCGTTGGCTCCGACCACCACGGCGTCACCTTGTGTAATGCCCTTGAACAAGACTACATTTCCGTAGCCGGCGTCGAAGTTGACCCTAACGAATCAACTGGGGTCGCCATGGTCATGGTGGATGACGAGGGACAAAATCGCATTGTTGTGATGGCGGGCGCCAACGGCCGGCTCAACCTTGATGAGACTCAACTGGCGCAGCACCTCATGAATGCTGAATGCCTGATCATGCAATTCGAGGTCCCCATGGCGCAAGTCATGCGCGCGGCCAAGGTGGCACATGGCCTGGGGTGCAAAGTTGTTCTCAATCCGTCGCCTGCCCAGGCGCTACCTGAAGCACTTTGGCGGTTGGTTGACACCTTGATCGTGAACGAATCTGAAGCATTTTTCTTGACCGGTCTATTGCTACACACCGATCCCGAAATCGCCGCCGAGGTTGGGCGGCGCTTGCGTGAAAGAGGCGTTTCGCGTGTGGTGGTCACGATGGGGGCACTAGGGGTGGTTGCGACTGATGCCGTTGGCAGTATCTACCATCCCGCGCCCAAAGTCCATGCCGTCGATACGACAGCGGCAGGCGATACCTTTTTGGGGGTGGTCACCGTGGCCCTAGCGCAGAAGCAAAGTCTGACCGCCAGTGTTGAGCTTGGTATACGAGCGGCAACGCTGTGTGTTCAGACCCGAGGGGCCCAGCCGTCGATACCAACCCGCGCCGAAGTGCTGCAAACGCTGCCATCACCGCCCTGGAGAACACTATGAAACGCAGCCTGCTCCTCCACGCAGAACTATCCCAGGTGATCGCTGCTTTGGGCCACGGTGAAATGTTGGTGCTGGGTGATGCCGGCCTTCCCATCCCGAGCGGCCCGGGTGCCCCGCTGCGTATCGACCTGGCGGTTTCTCCTGGCACGCCAAGTCTGGCCGCGGTCTTGGAAGCGGTGGCGTCTGAACTTGCGATTGAAAGCACCCTGATTGCCACTGAAGCCTTGGTCAACGGTGGACGTAACCTTCCGCCCTGGTATGCCAATCAACTCAAGCTCACGCCCAGGACGGTCAGTCATGAGGAGTTTAAAAAAATATGTGCGTCTTCACGGGCGATAGTGCGAACGGGGGAATGTACACCTTATGCCAACGTTATTTTGGTGGCAGGCGTTACATTTTGAGTTAGGCCGGGCGGGGGTGATTTTGCCTTGATGCAATGGAAATGATTTCAAGTGTGTGGACTTCACCCGCTTCCGTAGACATATTTCAACTTCTAATTCGAAGTTGCTCGAATGCCTGCGGGCTCAGTTGATCTACGTGACTGTGCCTGCGGACTCGATTGTAGAAACCCTCAATGTAATCAAACACGTCTGACTTTGCGTCCTGCCTGGTGGCGTAGATGTAGCGCTTGATTCGCTCTTTCTTCAGACGACTGAAGAAAGATTCGCCAACCGCGTTGTCCCAGCACTTTCCCCGGCGACTCATGCTGGGCACGAGTTGGTTGTCCTTGCACCAACGATTAAAGTCATCACTGCCAAACTGGCGGCCTTGGTCAGCGAGCGACGCGCTTTTCTCCAGACAACACGCCGCCTTCACGCAAATCACAATGCACGCAGGGACTGCCGTAGACGCTCGGGCTTTCGTCAAAGGAATACTTTATCTTCAGCAGTAGAGATTCGTCGGCCAGAGTGCGTTTTGACTTTGGCTTTTTCTTCCAGGCGTAGTAGCCACTGCGTTGAACCCGCAGCACCCTGCACATACTTTGCAAGCGAAACTGGCTTTGATGTTCGGCCATGAGTACGTACTTCACCCTGACAGTTTGGCAAAGTACGTGGCGGACTTTTTTAAGATGTCACGCTCCTCGCTGGCCCTTTTTAGTTCTGCCTTGAGTCGGGAGACTTCTGCTTTAAGGGTTGCAGTCTCTCTACGGCCAACGCCAGACTGCTCCTTGGC
>JBLHZH010000046.1:0-10159 GCA_047629695.1 Rhodoferax sp. | reverse complement strand
TTGTGGCATCTCGCGGTTGGCACCGATGAAGGCGCCGGCAAAGTCGGTGCCACCCGAAATATTGCACCACCAGATGCCATCGACGCCGGCCTCCCGCATGAACTGCGTGCCCCACTGCTGCACGGCTGCACTCAGTGGCGAGCCGGTCGAGCCCAGCGCCCGAATCGTGCTTAAGTCCCCACATGCGACGGGTTGGATGTCGGCCTTCATGCTGTTGGCATAAAACGCGGCACCGGCGCCAAAGAAGGTGATGCCGGTGTCGGCGGCAAAGCGCCACAGTGTGGTCCAGTCCGGTTGCTCGCGGCTGCCGCCGGGGTTGCCGTCAAAGATGACGCAGGTGGTGCCGACTAGCAGGCCGGCCAGTTGGGCATTCCACATCACCCAGCCGGTGCTGCTGTACCAGTGGTAGCGCTCGCCCAGCGAGTTGGCGGCATAGCTGCAACCGACGTCGTTGTGCAGGGTGCCCAGTTGCATTTGCACCAGCAGCATGCCGCCATGGCCATGCACGATGGGTTTGGGCAGGCCGGTGGTGCCGCTGGAGTAAACAATCCACAGCGGGTGGTCAAACGGCAGCCAGAGTGGTTCGAAGTTCGCCACGGCTGCATCATTTTGGGCAATCGCCTGGGCCCAGTCAGCACAACCGGCGATGGATACGGTTGCTGCTAGGTTGCCTAGCAGCAACGTGTGTTGCAGGCTGGGTAGCGCGGCGCGTATCTCGGTCAGCACCTCTAGGCGCCCATGGTCACGCCCGCCGTAGGTGACACCGTCGCAGGCAATCAGTACCTTGGGCGCAATCTGGCGAAAGCGGTCCAGCACCGCTGGCGTGCCCATGTCAGGCGCGCAGATACTCCAGACTCCGCCTAGGCTGACGGTGGCCAGAAAAGCCACCATGGCCTCGGGCACATTGGGCAGGTAGGCTGCAACGCGGTCACCTGGTTGTAAGCCCTGGGCTTTGAGATGCAGCGCGAGTGAGGCAACCTGGCGGCGCAACTCGGGCCAGCTTAAGTCACGTGCCTGGCCCTTTTCATTGCGGCTGACCACGGCGGGCAGACCGGTGGCATGAGCCGCATCCACATGGCGCAGCACTTGGCGTGCGTAGTTGACCTGCGCGCCCGGAAACCACTGGGCGCCGGGCATGGCATTTTTCGCCAGTGCCGCGCTGTGGGGGGTGGGTGACTGCAGGTCAAAGTAGTCCCAGATGCTTTGCCAGAAGGCATCCAGGTCGGTGGTGGACCAGCGCCACAGCGCATCAAAGTCCTCGAAAATCAGGCCTTGGTGCTGTTGCAGCCAGTCCTGGTACAGGCGAATTTGGGGGACGTAAGGTGGTGGGCTGGTGGTGCGCATGGTGTCTAGGTCTCGCTCATTGTTATTTGGGAGACCTGAGGGTAGCAGCGTCGTTACAGGGTGCGGGTAACTTTCTGCAGATTGGCCGGCGCATCGGGATCCTGCCCGCGGCGCTGGGCCAATTCTTCGCAGGCGAGCTGGGTCAAAAACGAAAACACTGGCGTGCGCGCCCAACGCTCTTGCGGAAAGTGGATGGGCAGTGCAGCCTCGTGCGTGCTGTCGCTGCCAATGGTGATGAACGGCACGCCGCGCGCCAGTAGCGTGGCAACGACCGCCTGTTTGCTGTCCATCGGTTCATCGGCCCCCGAGAACAGCACCACCCGGTCGTTGGGGTGAAACATGGCAATCGGCCCATGCAGGAATTCAGCCGTGGAGTAGCCAAAAGCCGGCAGGCCCAGGCTCTCCTGGGTTTTTAGTGAAGCATCGAGTACTCCGGCATAAGACGGTCCACGTGCGACCCAGGCGATGGTCCGTGCGCCTTCCAGAAAAGTCGCCAGCGTGTTCACAGCGTCACTTTGCAGAATTTTTTCCATGGCCTGGGCCGCCTCCTCAGCGGCCTGGATCAGCGGATAGCCTGCTAGCGCTGCCACGGCAAACAGTTGAGCGGTAAAACTTTTGGTGGCCGGCACCGCTTTTTCTTCACCGCAGTTCAGGCGAAAGACTTGGTCCGAGGCTGTGACCAGCGTAGCTTCGCCGCCCTGCGCCGCGGTTACACCGACCGCCAGCGCGCCCTGGGATTTAAGCCAGCGTAGCGACTCGGTTACATCAACGCTCTGGCCGGAGGCCGAGAAGGCGATGGCGATGGCATCGCGCCAGTCGGCATCGGGCAGGGGCTGGGTTGTCACCCAAGGGTGAAACTCAATGGGATGGCGACCGCTGCGCAGGGTAAACAGGTAGGAGGCAAATGTACAGGCATTGCCCGAGCTACCGCGGCCAATCAGCACCACGGTCTGGCGTGTGCCCTGTACCGCGTGGATGGCGCGGGCCTGCGCTTCCCAGTGCGGGGCTTCCCGGCGCAGCAGGGCTGGCGTTTCCAGTATTTCCTGCTTCATGTGACTGTGTTTCATTGGAGGGTTCTTTCAGTTGGGGCGAGGGGTTTGGGCTTTCCAGTAAAACTCGCTGGGCAAGCCCGCATGCTGGCTGGCCTGGAGGGCCGCCATAAGGCCTTGATCGTCATTGAACAGGGCTGGAATCTGGGAGTGGTAGTGCCGAATCACATCGGCTTTGGCATTGACATTCACGGGCAACACCAGCCGGCTGACTGTTTCCTGCCCGAGGCGGCCTAGCGCCTGCAACGGGTTGTCCTGGGAACCTTGACCGACTTTTTGGTTCACTACGTAGGGAAAATCCTCGAAAAAAAGCACCGAGACGCCTTGCTCGGCAAGTCGCACCGCGACTCGGGCCACGATGGTGTGGTCCACATGCTGGCCAATGCCCATCGGGCTGACCAGCAGGATACGGCCCAAATGCAGGCAATGCCGGCGCAGCACCAGGTAGAGCTCTTCGACATGGGCGAGGTCGTCGATGCGGGGGGCGACCCATTTTTCACGCGCATGACGGTAGATGAACTGGTTTGTCAATGGGCTGCGCCGGTAGATGCCATCCAGGAAACCTAGGTGTACAAAATCGGCATTCGCCGAGTGCATGGCGGCCACATCTTCTCGCCGGCGCAGCCGGGGGCTGACGTGGCCCTTGCGCAGCGCATTGCGTAGCGTGCCATCGCCGTTTTTAACTGGCGCAGGTGTGCCGCAATAAATGCTGATAACCAGGCAGGCGGCCTTTCTTCCAATCAGAAAATTAAGCAAGCCGCCGCAACTGAGCGCGGCATCGTCCAGATGCGGCGACAGAATGATGACGCGCTCGATCTCATCCCATGGAACGGCGCTGGTGAGGGCGGCGGTCTTCAAGCCAGCTCGGGTAAAAGGGCGCCGTACTGCTTGCGTGCCAGCGCCCATAGGGCGGCCGCCCTGGCGGGGTTACCGACCAGTGGGTTGGCTGTCAACGCTTGCAAAATGGTGGCCTCGACCCCAGTGCGGGCGGCTTCGGCTGCCAGGTGCTGGTAGCTTTCCAGTTGGTGTAGCAGGGGCAGTTGTCCGGCCGGAAGATCGGGCGCGGCGGCCCGGGTCCAGCCGCTGGCATTGAGCTGACCGCGTGCTTCCATGACGGTGTTGGGCGCTAACAGTGGGGTAGTGCCCTGGTTCTCGACATTGAGCACCAGCGTCGCTCCTCTTTTGGCCTGTAGGGCGGTAATAACGGTGACAGCCAGGTCGCCAAAGCCCGCCGTGCCGCGGTGATGGCGGAGCTGCGGATGCTCCTTATCGGCTTCTTCGCGGAAATGCGCATAGTAGGAGGGCAGTCGGGCAACAATGGCATCGCTGCGTGGCCCCTGGGTTCGCGCTAGGGCGACAAATTGCTCGGGCGCCTGGTAGTACGGCAGATAGGAGTTGGGCCAGTAGCCTGGGGTTTTACGCGCCATCTCCAGAGACAGCGCAAAGCGCAGTTGGTGCTCCTCGTTCATATCCTGCGGGATCGGTAGGTGTTCTGGCAGGTCGGTCAGGGCAACACCGTCGAGTTGTATGTCACTGTACCAGGTGGCGTGGTTCAGCCCGTTGCAGCGAAAGGTGTAGGCCGCTTGCGGCCGGCCCAGCGCCTGCGCCAGGGCCTGCAGGTCTTCGTCTGATTGGTCACACAGACCCAGCACCCGCACGCGACCGTGGTCCACCAGCGCCTGGGTCACGATGTTGCTGGGGTTGGTGTAATTCAACAACAAGGCATCAGGCGCGTGCAGGGCCATGGTATCGGCTAGATTCAGCGCTTCGGGCACCGAGCGCAGGGCAAAAAAGAAGCCGCCGGGGCCGACCGTTTCCTGGCCCGGGATGCCCAGTGACAGAGGCAGCGTCTCGTCAATGCGGCGTGCCGCAAAACCGCCTGGCCGGGTACTGTTAAGCACCACATCGGCACCTGTCAGGGCGGCCACCAGATTGGGCGCAGTCTCCACCGTGAAGCTGGCGCCTGCGCTCCGCGCCATGGCTGACCCGAGTCGGCCCACCAGTTCCAGGTGCTCGGTGTGGGTGTCGTAAAGTCGCACCCGCGTCAGGCCCAAGCGGCTGCCGTGAGCGATGAGGGCCTGCAGCAGGCCCGGGGTGTAGGCACTGCCGCCACCCAGAATGACAAATTCCTTGATCATGTTGCTATCTCCAGATCCGCCAATAAAGCGGGGTTATTCACCACGCCGCCGACCTGTGTCAGCAGCCTTGCGGCGACCTGACAGCCCAGATGCAGCGCGGCATCGCCGCCCGAGCCGCGAAGCAGGGAGGCTAATAATCCGGCGCAAAAGGCATCGCCTGCGCCGGTGAAATCTTGTGCCGCCGACGGCACTGCCGCAGCGCGCACGGGGCGTCCCTCCAGCCAGCCGAAGGCGCCTTGTGCGCCGGTGGTCACGATGACGCTGGCCGCTGCGCCCTGCAGTCGCTCGGGCGCCTGCGCCGCTGATCCGGCCGCCAGTGCGGCCTCCTTGTCGTTGAGGATCAGCAGGTCCCAGGGTCTGTGGCTGAAGCGGCCGAGGCGCGCCAACTCAATCGGCGCCCAACTGCCCGATACACTGATGCGGGACCCATTGGTACGGGCGCGGGCCAGTGGCGCCGCCAGGTAGTGGGCCTCCAGCAAGCCGGGCACATGAATCCATCGGGCGTCGGGCAGGGCCGGGCTATTGCTTAAGGCGGCAAAGTTGGCGGCACTGACAAAAGACCGGTCCTCCGCCCCCGAAAAGACAAGAGAGACGGCCGGGTCGTTGCCGGCTGGCCAGGTCAGGCTGGCGATGCCCAGCTGGTCGATGCGTTGGGTGATAGCCTCGTCCGACAAGCCTTGGCCGCGCGGGTAGGCTAGGCCCACCTGCAGCCCCAAGGCCGCCGCCACCGAGGCGGTGTTGAGCGCACCGCCCAAGCCGAGCCGTATGCCTTTCACAAAGGTCTCCTCGCCCGGCGGTGGCATGCGTCCGCCCGGCACGAAGACCTCAAAATAAACCAGGCCGGCAATACACAGTTCTACTTTTGATTCAAGCAACATTAATTAACGGGCGCTCCTGAAGGTGAGGTTGGATTAAAAGCCTTGGGCTTCAAGCAAAACGGCGACCTGACGCAGCACACCAATTCGGCAGGTGTTTGAGCACCAGCACCGATCAGCGCCTCCCGTAATAAGTTAGCTGCGCCGCACCACATTATTTGCAAGGGAGACTTCTGAAAAAGACGATGGATAAAAACTGGTGTTTTAGAGTAGCACCCTTAAACAAGTTGTCCGAGCGGGTTTATCCGCACGGCGAATAGGGAGTAGGGGCTGAGTGGCGTCGACAATGCGTGTCATGCAACCCAATGAAATCTCTTTTCCTTTGCCGCGACACCTGCTTTTGTTGCTCGACAACGCGACATATAGCCGTGCGCAATTGAGCGGTTGCGACCTGCGTCTGGCCCAAGTCGGTCCGCTATGAAGGGCGTCATTCTGTGCGCTGATGACTTTGCGGTTCACGCCGGCGCCTCGCGCGGCATTGCTGAGTTGGCGTTATTGGGGCGGCTGAGCGCCACCAGCGTCATGGTGCTGTCGCCACGCTGGACGCAGGATGTGGCGCTGCTGCAAGACCTACGCGACCGTATTGATGTTGGTCTGCATCTGGACTGGACCAGCGACTTTGCGCTGGATGCTGGTCATGGCTGCTCGTTGAGCGCCGCTATGCGTCAGGCCGCGCTGGGCGGGTTCGAGCCGGTCGCTGCGCGGCGCGTGATTGAGCGACAGCTCGATGCGTTCGAGGCGCAGTGGCAGGCGCCACCCGATTATGTCGATGGACACCAGCATGTGCAGCAATTTGCCGGCATTCGTCAGGCGCTGGTGCAGGCGCTGGTGGCCCGCTATGGCGCGCCCGCAAGCGGTGTTCGCCTGCCGTATTTGCGCATTTCGCGCGCGCCCCCCGGCAGCGCCGACCTGAAAAGCCGGGTCATCTCGGCGATGGGTGCGCAGGCCTTGGAGCGCCTGGCGGCCCAAGCTGGCATCGCTGTGGCCAGCACCTTGTCTGGCGTCTACAACTTTGCCGGTACGCCCGCCCGTTACGTCGAGCTGATGGCGGGCTGGCTGGCTGGGGCCCCGGCGGGCAGCATTATCATGTGCCACCCAGCATGCGCCACTGAGCCGGTTGATGCCATTGGTGCGGCCCGGTTGCGCGAGTTTTCCTACCTGCGTAGTGCTGAGTTTGCGGCGGCGCTGGTGCAGTCCCAAGTTCGTCTCGCGCGGGGCGCAGAGGCGCTGTGCTTGTAAGCGGGTTCGTCACAGGGGCTGGCTAAAATCATACGCGTGAACACTTACCTAACTGAACGACAAAAATCCTGGCTCACGCTGGTTTCTCTCTGGCTTTTGCTGCTGTTACTGGCGGCCCTGCGCCCACTGGCCGTGCCCGACGAGGGCCGCTACGGTGAGATTGGACGCTGGATGCTGTTCAGCGGTGACTGGCTGACGCCGCGACTTAACGGCCTGCCGTTTTTTCATAAGCCACCTTATGTCTATTGGCTGGAGGCGATGTCGCTGGCCACCTTTGGCGTCAACGCCTGGGCTTTGCGCCTGGTGCCGGCGCTGCATGCCGGCCTGATGCTGCTGGTGTTGTACCTGTCTGCCCGCCACCTCAGCAGCGAAACTACGGCGCGCCGTGCGGTGCTGATGCTGGGCACCAGCCTGACCTTTCTAGTGGGCGGCCAGTACGTTAACCACGACATGGCCGTCGCCACTTGGATAGGGGTAGCCATTTGGTGCTTCGCCCTGGCCTTCATGGCCGGCGACAAGCCGCATGCCTGGCTGGCCCGGTTGGGTTTTATCGCCTGCGCGCTGGGGGTGCTCAGCAAGGGCTTGATCGGGCTGGCCCTGCCCGGCCTGGTGATCCTGGTCTGGTTACTCTGGACTCGGCAATTGAAAAAAATACTTTATCTGCCCTGGCTCAGTGGCCTCGCCCTGTTCGCCCTGATTGCCATGCCCTGGTTTATCGTGGCACAGCAAAAGTACCCGGAATTGTTCAATTACATGGTGATTGGCCAACAGCTCAACCGCTACACCGCCAGCACCTACAACAACCCGCAACCATTCTGGTTTTATCTGCTGGCGCTGGTTTTGCTGTTTTTCCCCTGGGTCTTTTTTGCCTTAGGCCAGTGGCGTCGCAGCACCCGCCTGCCGGCCCGCGCGGCCGAGTTGTTGACACTGGATGGGTGGCGTTTGTGCTGGGTCTGGATCGGAGCCATCTTTATTTTCTTTTCGATTCCGAACTCCAAGCTGGTGGGTTACATCCTGCCGGTGATGCCGGCGCTGGCGCTGCTGGCGGCGCTGGGCTGGGGGCGTGTCATGGCGCACCGGGCCCATGCTGGACGGATCTTTGTCGGCCTGTGCCTACTCAATATCGGCATTGCACTGGCGATCGTTACGCTGGTGGGTGGCGTCACCCGCACTGGCCGCGCGCAGGATGTGGCCGCCGTACTGGCCTGCCAGGCCCGGCTGTCGGATACGATTTATGCGTCGGGCGCTTTCCCCTACGACCTGCCGTTTTATGTACAGACCCATAAACCGCTGGTGATGCTGGAAGATTGGCCCGCATTGCGCATCAATACTGGCGATGGCTGGCAGCGCGAGTTGTTTGAAGGCGCCGACTTTGACCCGCAGGCGGCCCAGGTGCTGCAACCCCGCTCGGTGCTGGCACCGGCTGGTCTGGTGGCTGGTAACTGGTTTGTGGTACGACCGCATCACGATATTGCCAAGGGCCTACCCGGCTGGACGCTTTATTACCAAGGTGCGGGGTGGCTGCTCTACCAGTCAGCGCAGCCACTAGCGGCGAAAAGCCCAGTGCCGACTGAGCAAAAAGGTTTGCCCGGCTGCAAAGACCAGGGCCGCCAATAAGGCCAGCAGGGCCGGCAGTTGGCCCCAGCGCAGCAGCAGCATAAAGATCAGTTCGTTGCTGGCAAAGCCGGCCAGCGCGGTGACCGCAAAGCGGCCCAGGCTGGTGCGCAGGCTGGTGCTGGTATCTTTAAAACTCAGGTAGCGGTGGCCGGCAAAGCTGACTAGAAAGGCGACGCAAAACCCGACTGCGTTGGCCAGCTCGGGCAGCATGTGTCCCTGCACCAGCGCAAACACGCCCAAGTGCGTGAGTGCTGCCGTACCGCCCACCGCCAAAAACCAAAACGTAGCGGCGCTCACAGCAGCGACGACGCTTGATTTGTCGGTTGCAGCCCTTGGCCGGCGCGTTGGTTAATAAGATAGATCGGGCGCTGCTTAACCTCTTCGTAGATGCGACCCACATACTCGGCCAGGATGCCAATGGAGAGCAACTGGATGCCGCTGAAGAACATCATACCGACCACGATGGTGGCGAAACCCGGCACCGCAACCCCGCCGACAAAGTAATCGAGTGCAGTCCAGGCGCCATAGCCCAAGGCCAGCGCGGACAGCAGCAGGCCGACCAGTGTCAGGGCGCGCAGCGGCGCAATCGAGAACGCCAAAATGCCGGTCAGCGCCAGCGACAGGGAGCCGCGCAAGCCAAAGTTACTTTTGCCATCGGCGCGCGGCAGCGGTTGGTAGTCAATGGCGGTGCTGTTGAAGCCGACCCAGGCATACAAGCCCTTCATGAAGCGGTTGCGCTCGGGCAGCCGGCGCAAGGCCTCCACGACTTTGCGGTCCATCAGCCTGAAGTCACCGGCATTGGCCGGAATTTTGACCCGGTTGCCCAGGTTCACCAGTTTGTAAAACAAGCCGGTTAGTTTGATTTGTAATCTGGACTGGTCGTCGCGGGTCTGGCGAATCGCATAGACGACATCGGCGCCGCTGCGCCATTTGTCCAGCATCTCGGGCAGCATGGTGGGCGGGTGCTGGCCGTCGGCGTCCATCAGGATGATGACATCGCCCGCGGTGGCATCAATGCCGGCCGTCAGCGCCGGTTCCTTGCCAAAGTTGCGCGAGAGTTGGATATAGATCAGCTCGGGGTGCGCCGCACACAGCGTCTGCATGGCTTGGGCGGTGTTGTCGCGGCTGCCGTCATCGACCACGATCAACTCGACGTGTGGACTCAAGGGGGCCAACGTGGCCAGCAGCGTTGGCAGCAGGTGTGCCAGATTGCGCGCCTCGTTGAAGGCGGGAATCACACAGGAGATGGAGGGGGTCAGCGTCGTACGGTTCATTATGTTGGCATCATGCCAAAGAAACCCCGATTTAATGTCACAGGCCTGTTTTTTCTTGCATCCGGGCGGCCTGTGGCGTCCCCCGTAAAATCGGATCATGCTATCTGTAAAAATTGAACTGCTCGAGATCCTGGCGCAAGCGCTGGAGAAACTCCTCCCCGGTGCCGGTGTTAAAGCCGCCTTTGAGTCGCCCAAGGTGGCCGCCCACGGCGACTTGGCTACCACGGCTGCCATGCAACTGGCAAAACCGCTCAAGCTCAACCCGCGCCAACTGGCGGAAAACCTGCGGGCTGACCTGCTGGCCACCGCGCCCTACCAGGCTTGGGTTGAGGCGATTGACATTGCCGGCCCCGGCTTTATCAATATCCGGCTCAAGTCCGAGGCCAAGCAGCAAATCGTCGCCGACGTGCTGGCCCAGGGCGCCCGGTTTGGCAGCCAGACCGCCACTGGTCAACGCATGCTGGTGGAGTTTGTCTCGGCCAATCCGACCGGCCCGCTGCATGTGGGTCATGGCCGCCAGGCGGCTTTGGGCGATGCCATTTGCAACCTGTTCAGTAGCCAGGGCTGGTCCGTGCACCGTGAGTTTTATTACAACGATGCCGGGGTGCAGATTGCGACCCTGG
>JBLHZH010000045.1:0-10348 GCA_047629695.1 Rhodoferax sp. | reverse complement strand
GTTGAGTTGCTGGATTTGTGTCAGCTCGGCCGGGCTGCACTGGGTCAGGCCCGCCGTGTTTTGCTCCAGCGTGGACTCGGCCGTGAGGGCCTGGCGCAACATGGCTTTGCCCGCCAGTTCCGGGTGCGCCCGGATCAGCGCCAGTTGGGCCGCGTCCGCTGCGCTGGCCACGGCCTGCGCCAGCGCGTGTTTGAGCTGGGCCAACGAGCCAAACGGACGTGCCGTCAGGGCTTGTTCGGCCACCCAGGGGGAATGTTCGTACAAACCGTCCAGCAGCTGCAGTGCGGCCTCGGGCGTGGCGCTGTTGAGTTGGTCAAGGGTCAGGGGCATGGGTGTCTTTCGTCAGATAGGTTCACGGGCACTAGCCTGGATAGGGGTGAGTGGTTTTCCAGTGCCGGGCAATGTCGATGCGGCGGCAGACCCAGACCTGTTCAAACTGGGCGATGTAGTCTAGAAAACGCTGCAGCGCCGTGATGCGCCCGGGGCGGCCCAGCAAGCGGCAGTGCATGCCGATGCTCATCATGCGGGGGGTGTCGGCGCCCTCGGCGTACAAGACGTCAAAGGTATCTTTTAGGTACTGAAAAAACGGGTCAGCGTGGGAATAACCCTGAGGCAGCGCAAAGCGCATGTCATTGCAATCCAGGGTGTAGGGCACGATCAGTTGCGGCACCACGCTACCATCAGTTTTCTGCACCTTCATCCAGAACGGCAGATCGTCGCCGTAGTAGTCGCTGTCGTACTCGAAGCCGCCATAGTCGGCCACCAGTCGGCGGGTATTGGGGCTGTCGCGTCCGGTGTACCAGCCCAGTGGGCGCTCGCCGGTGAGTTGCGTCAGAATCTCCATGCCGCGCGCCATGTGCACGCGCTCGGTTGCTTCGTCCATGTTCTGGCAGGCGATCCAGCGCCAGCCATGGCAGGCGATTTCATGACCAGCGGCCTGCAGGGCCTGTACCAGTTCCGGGTGGCGTTGCAGCGCCATGCTGACGCCAAAGACGGTCAGCGGCAACTGGCGTTTTTCGAATTCGCGCAGGATGCGCCAGACGCCGGCGCGGCTGCCGTATTCGTAAATGCCTTCCATGCTGATGTGGCGTGCCGGGTAGCTTGGCGGGTTGAACATCTCGGATAAAAACTGCTCGGAGCCGGCATCGTCATGCAAGACGCTGTTTTCGCCACCTTCCTCGTAATTCAGGACAAATTGCAACGCCACGCGGGCTTGGCCCGGCCACTGGGCCTGCGGCGGCTGGGGGCCGTAGCCAATGAGATCGCGAGGGTAGGCCAGGGTGCTGTCGTAGGTGTTCATCAGGTCAGGCAATCAAGGGGGCAGGGTGACCACTGCGGGTGGGCAGTGGAACGTGAGGGTGGTTTCGACATGGTGCAGGTGTGCCTCCATCAGGCGCACCGCCAGCGCCTCATTGCGGGCCGCCAGCGCGTTGACGATGTCGGTGTGTTCTTCATGGGAGTGTTCGGCCGCGTCGGTGGATTGGTACATCAGGGTAATTAGGGCACAGCGTGAGATCAGGTCTAGCAGCATTTGGGCCAACACCGTGTTGCCCATCAGTTCCGCCATGTGCACATGAAAATCACCCAGCAATTCGGTTCGCTCCGACACATCGTGCTGCGCCACGGCCGCTTTTTCCAGCGTAATATGGGCGCGCAGCGAGACCACCATGGCGGGGGTGATGAGTGGCACAAAAGCGCGCACCATGCCGGCCTCCAGCATGCGGCGCACGGCAAAAACCTGTTTTGCTTCGGCCACAGAGGGCGCCGCCACAAAGGCCCCGCGTGCTGGCTCCAGCCGTATCAGATGCTGCTGCGAGAGCTGAAAAAAAGCCTGGCGCACGAGGGTACGGGAGACGCCAAACTGGTCTGCCACCTTTTGCTCCGACAGTTTGCTGCCAGGGGCCAGTCGGTGCTCCACAATCGACCGGGTCAGGCTTCTGACAATGACATGGGTGGTTGAGTTGTCGGCTTGAGAAGGCATGACGGCATGATAGCTGCATTCCTTAAAAGTGTATACACTTTGACCCTGTCAGATTGAAAGGACATCACCATGGGCTTGAGCACACACGTTTTGGACACTATGCATGGCACGCCAGCCGCCGGCATGCAGGTGGCACTGTACGCGACCGAGGGGGCGATGGCGACGCTGCTCAGGCAGCTGGTCCTGAACCAGGACGGCCGCAACCCGGACGGCCTGCTGCTCGATAACCAGCAGCTGCAGCGCGGCACTTACCGGCTGGTGTTCGATGTAGCGGCTTATTTCAAGGCGCGTAGCGTAGTGCTGCCCGAACCGAATTTTTTGAACCAGGTGCACCTTGATTTTGGTATTGCCGAGGTCAGTCAGCACTACCATGTGCCGCTGCTGGTTAGTCCCTGGAGTTATTCGACTTACCGGGGCTCGTGAGGTTTAAAGTTGGCCTTCGGTCAGTGTGTCGAGCTGGAAGCGGCCACTGCTGTGCCAGAGCCAGGTGTCGGTATAAGTCACACGGCCCAGGCGCACCGGTGCCGGGTAGGGCGCAGCCTGGCGCACGGTGCGCTCAATCTCGGCGATGACTTCGGGCGCATGACTGGGCGCGCGCATCCAGTGGGTGCTGCTGACCTGGCCCTGGCCATCGACCTCAACTTGTAATACGCCAATGGCGTAAAGCTGGGGTGGCAACATGCCTTTAAAAATGCGTGCGCTGTTGAGTTTATACAGGTGACTTGCGGCATCGCGGCGGTAGCTCAAGGGGCTGGTGGCGCCCGAGGTGGCCGTCGCCTCCGGCGCGGTTGCCGGACCCGGTTTGACGCCGAGGGCGGCCAGCGGTGGGGTGGGCGCTGGTGTGCTGGTACAACTGGCCAGGAAGGCGGTCAGGCTGCTGAGCAGAGTGGCCAGCAGGGAAGGGCGACGTTTGAGGTCTTTGTTCATGGGGCGGTTTGCGTTGCCGGCGAAAGGGCCGGATCCCGACTGTGCCTTAAATCTGGACTGTTGCCGTGTATTTTTAGTTTCAAGAGGTAATGGTTTGTGCTTGCAATAGAAGATTTTCTGGTCCGCCTGGCCGTTGCGCCGGCGGTGCTGGTCACGGTTGATGCTGTGCGCGGATCGGTGCCGCGTGAAGTCGGCGCCTGGATGGCGGTTTTTGCCAGCGGCAGCGTGGGTACCGTGGGCGGCGGGCACCTGGAGTTTTCGGCCCAGGCTCAGGCCTTGCTACGCCTCAAAGGCGCCGGAGGTGAGCCGGTGCTGCGCTACGCCCTGGGCCCGACTTTGGGGCAATGCTGTGGCGGCGAGGTGCAGCTGCGCTTTGAATTGGTGCGTGACGCTGACCGGGCCGCCTTGCAAGAGCGCTTGGTGGGTCGGCACGACCCAGTCGCCTTGTTTGGCGGCGGTCATGTCGGCCAGGCCCTGGTGCGCGTGTTGTCGCCACTGCCGTTGGCGGTGACCTGGGTTGACAGCCGGGACGCTGTGTTTCCGTCTGATGTCTCAGCGCACGTGCGCTGCGAATACGCCGACCCGGTGCAGTCGGCGGTGGTCGATCTGCTGCCGGACAGCCGAGTGCTCATCATGAGTTTCAGCCATGCCGAGGATCTCGAAGTGGTGGCTGCCTGTCTGAACCGCCAGCGGCGTCAGGCCGACCTGCCCTATATCGGCCTGATTGGCAGCCAGACCAAATGGGCCAGTTTCCGCCAGCGCCTGCTGGCCCGCGGCTTCACGGCCGCAGAGTTGGGCCACATTACCAGTCCGATTGGTGTCGCCGGTATTGCCGGCAAGGCGCCCGAGGTGATTGCCGTAGCGGTGGCGGCACAACTATTGCAAACCTGCAGCGCCCGTGGCACGCACTCAATTTAAAAGGTGAATTCAGATGGAAAGTTATTACCTTGACTGGGCCAACTTGCTGTTGCGCTGGGTTCATGTCATTACCGCAATTGCCTGGATTGGCTCCTCGTTTTATTTTGTTTTTCTTGACAGTAGCCTGACGCCGCCGGTCGACGAGGACCTTAAGAAACAGGGCGTCAGCGGCGAGTTATGGGCGGTGCATGGTGGTGGTTTTTACCACCCGGTCAAGTTCAATGTGTCGCCGCCGCAGTTGCCCAAAAATCTGCATTGGTTCTATTGGGAGAGTTACAGCACTTGGCTGTCGGGTTTTTCGCTGTTTACGGTGTCGTATCTGTGGAGCGCCAGTACTTACCTAATTGACAAGTCGCGCATGGACTGGGCACCGGCTACGGCGATTGCGGTGGCGTTGTCCTTTTTGGTGGTGTTCTGGATTTTGTACGACCTGATCTGCCGTTTTTTCGGTCAGCGCAAAAACGGCGATGCCATTGTGGGCGCGCTGGTGTTGGTGCTGGTCTGCTTCGCCTCCTGGCTGGCCTGTCACTGGTTTGCCGGTCGGGCCGCCTTTTTGCTGGTGGGCGCGATGCTGGCCACCAGCATGAGTGCCAGTGTCTTTTTCTGGATCATTCCGGGGCAAAGAAAGGTGGTGGCTGCCATCAAGGCCGGCATGCCGGTTGACCCGGTGCATGGTCAGCGCGGCAAACAGCGCAGCGTGCACAACACCTACTTCACCCTGCCGGTGCTGTTTGCCATGCTCAGCGGCCACTATAGCTTTACCTACAACCACCCGCAGAACTGGTTAGTGCTGATCTTGATGATGTTTGCCGGGGCGGCGATTCGCCAGTTTTTTGTCATGCGTCACGGCTACAAGCTCGGGCGCAACCGCAACCCCCTGGGCTATGCGCTGGTCGGCGTAGCGGTGATTGTGGCGGTGATTGTCTGGCTCAAGCCGATGCCCGCTGTGGCCAGCCCGGTGGGGAGCAGCGGCGCGAGTGCCCCGGTGGACTATCAAAAGCTGCAGGTGGTGCTAGCCCAGCGTTGTTATATGTGCCACGGCGAACAGTTGCAGATGAAGAATGTCCGGCTCGACTCGCCCGCACTGGTGAAAATACACGCGCAAAACATTTATCTGCAAGTGGTAGTCAACAAGCTGATGCCAATGAATAACGCCACCGGCATAACCGAGGCTGAGCGCTTGCTAATTAAACAATGGTTTGAGGCCGGGGCCCAACTCGAGTAAGCTCCCGGCCCTTAATCAAGGATTTTTCATGTCTGTCTTTTTTGACATTACCCACACCACGCATTACCGCTACGCGCAACCCGTCGAGTTTGGCTTGCACCGGGTCCTTTTTCGCCCGCGTGACAGCCACGACCTGCGGGTGCTAGCAACCGACATGCAGGTGACGCCCGAGCCGGTCAGCATTCGCCTGATACAGGATGCCTACTCCAACTCGGTGGCGCTGGTGCAGCCGCAAAGCCCAGCCTCGGAGCTCAAAATCGTGTGCTCGTTCTCGGTTCAGCACACTGGCACCCCGGCCCTCGATTTACCCTTGAGCGCACGGGCAGAGACTTTTCCGATTGACTACAACGCCGAGGAACAACTGGTGCTGGCCCATTACCTGGCGCCTTATTACGACGATCCCAGCGGCCAGTTGCTGGTCTGGGCTCAGCAGTTCACGGGAGGTGCGGAGGCGATTGATGCGCGCGACCTGTTGGTGAACATGAACAAGTTCATCAAGGACACTTTCCATTATCAAATTCGCGAAGACGAAGGTGTGCAAACCCCGTTTGACACCTTGCGTATGCAAAGCGGCACCTGCCGTGACTTTGCCACGTTGATGATTGAGGCGGCGCGTCAGCTCGGTTATGCGGCGCGTTTTGTCTCCGGTTATTTGTATTCTCCGGGACTCGACCCCAGCCTCGACGCCGCCAGCAGCCCGAGCTCGACCCATGCCTGGCTGCATGTCTATTTGCCCGGGGCGGGCTGGATTCCGTTTGACCCGACCAACAACCTGGTCGGTGGCAACAACCTGATTCGGGTCGGCGTGGCGCGCCACGCCAGCCTGGCTTCGCCGGTCAGAGGCTCTTGGAGCGGTGCTGTTGAAGACTACATCGGCATGGAAGTGGATGTGCAGGTCCGCAAACGGGAGTGATCAAATGGCAACTTACAACTTGAATCGGCGCCATCTACTGGCGCTGGGTGCAGCGGCGACCCTGCCTGCTGCGGCTTTGGCGCAGACGCGGCGAGCCGGTCGGTTGGTGGTGATTGGCGGCGCAGAAGACCGTTTGCAGGATCGGGTCATTCTGGAGCGCTTTCTGGCGCTGTGTGGTGGCGTGAATGCCAACATCGTGATCCTGGCCGCCGCCAGTATTGATCCGGCTGCTGCCTGGCTGAGCTACCAGCGGGTGTTCCAGGCGATGGGCGCCACCCAGTTGTCGCCTCTGCTGCTGGACACGGCCGGGGCGGCCAACACCCCCGAGTCGGTCAACCAGATTCTCAGCGCCGACGGCATCTTCATGACCGGCGGCGACCAACGCCGCCTGATGGCGCGGCTGTTGGAGACCGAAACAGCACGCGCCATGCACACAGCCTTTCATCTGCGGGGTTGCTGTATCGGGGGCACCAGTGCCGGTGCGGCCGTCATGTCTCAGGATATGTTGGCTGAGGGCTTTACGCCGCAACTACCTGAAAAAGACGCGGCTATGCTGGACCACGGCCTGGGCTTTGTCCCTGGCGCCATCATTGACCAACATTTTTCCGAGCGGCGTCGCCTGGGCCGGCTGTTGTCGGTGCTAGCGGAGCGGCCCGACCGGCTGGGCGTCGGCATTGACGAAGACACGGCGCTGGTGATTGAGCGGCGGCAGGGCATTGAGGTGATTGGCCAGGGCGTGGTCACGTTGATCGACGGCCGGCGCATGCAGTCCAACATCAAGCAGATTGCCTCACGCGACCAGTTGGAGTTGTTGGGGGTGACGATGCACGTGCTGCCGGCCGGTAACCGCTACCTACTGACTGCGCCACAATCGGGCAAGTCGCGCGCCTTGCCGGCATCCTTGCGTGATGCGATTGGCCTGCTGGTAGCGCCGGGGCCTGTCAGAGGTTGAACTTAATCCACACTCGCGCCCGAAGCCTTCACCAGCCGCTCGTATTTGGCGCGTTCCTTTGTCATGAAGGTGCCAAATTCTTCCACGCTGCTGGGTGCCGGCTCCGCCAGTAGCGTGGCAAAACGGGTTTTGGTCTCGGGTGCGTTGAGCGCGGCCACAAAGGCCTGATTGAGCCGGGCCACTACTTCTTTGGGGGTGGCGGCTGGTGCGACCAGACCCCACCAGGTGTCAATGGCAAAGCCTTTCAGGGTGTCCGCTACCGGCGGCACGTCGGGCAGGGCGGTGCTGCGTGTCAGGGTGGTGACGGCCAGGGCCTTCAGTTTGCCTGAGCGGATATTGGGGGCTGCCGTGGCGAGGTTGTCAAAGTTGAAGTCGACCTGAGCACTGAGCAAGGCCAGTTGTGCCGGGTTACCGCCGTTGTAGGGAATGTGTACCGCAAAAATACCGGCTTCTTTCTTAAACAGCTCGCCGGCCAGATGGCCTGCGCTGCCGTTGCCGCCGCTGCCGTAGTTGAGTTTGGCCGGGTTGGCTTTGGCATAGGCAATCAGGTCGGCCAGCGTGTTGATCTTGAGGCGCTGGGCCGCCTCGGCATTCATCACCAGCACATTGGGTACCCGTACCATTTGCGTGATGGGGGCGAAATCACTGGCGGCGTTATACGGCATTTTGCGGTACAGCCAGGGATTGACGGCATGGGTGGCGGTAGCTGCGATGCCGATGGTCAGGCCATCCGGGGCGGCTTTGGCCACGGCATTGGCGCCGATGTTGCCGCCGGCGCCCGGTCGGTTGTCGACGATCACCGTTCCCAGTGTGTCGCGCACCCGCTCAGCCAGCAGGCGGGCCGTGACATCCAGCGGACCCCCGGCGGAATAGGGGACGATCAGGCGAATCGGCTGGCTTTGCGCCTGCACCGTGACGGCCGATGTGAGGAGCGCCAATGTGGCGAAGACAAGGGTGGAGGTGGTGTAACGCATGCCGTATTTTGCGCCAGCCCTGAAACTCACAGCACCAGCATCGCCCTGAAGTCGTTGACATTGGTGTAGGTCGGCCCGCTGATGACCAGGTCGCCCAGCGCCTCAAAGTAGCTGTAGGCGTCATTGCGGTCCAAATAGTGGTCCAGTTTCATGCCGCTGGCCTGCGCCCGCTGCAGGGTGTCGGGCATGACAAAGGCGCCGGCGTTGTCCTCGATGCCGTCAATGCCGTCCGTGTCAGCCGCTAGCGCATAGACGCCGGGCTGGCCTTGCAGGGCCAGTGCCAGTCCCATACAAAACTCACCTGCCCGCCCGCCGCGTCCCCTTGGCGCGCCGGGGGGGCGCGGGCGAATCGTCACTGTAGTTTCGCCACCGCTCAAAATCACGCAAGGTGTTTGAAACGGCTGGCCGGTACGTGCCACGGCACGCGCCAGGGCCGCATGCACCTTGCCGACTTCACGCGACTCGCCTTCCATTTCGTCGCTCAGGATGTAGGCTGCCAGTCCGGCGGCGCGGGCAGCCTCGGCTGCGGCTTCCAGGCTTTGTCGGGGGGTGGCAATCAGATGAACCTGATGGCCGTTAAACAGCGGGTCGCCGGGTTTGGGGGTTTCCAGTGCGCCGTTTTCGAGCCGGGTCAGCATCGACGCCGACAGCGCCATGTTGTAGCGCTGCAAAATCGCCAAGGCGTCGGCGCAGGTGCTGGCATCCGGCACGGTCGGCCCGCTGGCAATGATGGACGGGTCGTCCCCCGGCACATCGCTGATGCTGAGTGTGACCACCCGCGCCGGTGCGCAGGCGGCGGCGAGTCGCCCTCCCTTGATGCTTGAAAGGTGTTTGCGAACACAGTTCATCTCGCCGATATTGGCGCCGCTGGCCAGCAGCGCCTTGTTGATGGCCTGTTTTTCTTCAAGCGGCAAACCCTCGGCCGGCAGCGTCAGCAGCGAGGAACCACCGCCCGAGATCAGACACAGCACCAAATCATTTTTGGTGAGTCCCTGCACCCGGGCCAGAATGCGTTGCGCGGCGACCAGCCCAGCGGCATCGGGTACCGGATGCGCGGCTTCAACCACTTCAATGCGCGCCGGCAAACCGGCCGGGCGGGGCGGCACATGGTGGTAGCGCGTCACCACCAGACCTTCTAGCGGGGCATCGGCCGGCCACAGCGCTTCGACCGCCTGCGCCATAGCGCCGCCGGCCTTGCCTGCGCCAATCACAATCGTGCGGCCACCACTCTCGGGGGTCGGCGGTGTGGGTAGATATCGTGCGGTGCTGGCCAGCGGCAGGGCACGCGTGACGGCCGTTTGAAACAGGTGTACCAGAAAGTCGCGTGGTTGGGCACGTACCTCTGAAATCGAATTGAACTGGAATGTGGTCATGGTATTTGCCTCCACTGCAGATTGTGCCGCGCCGGCCATCCCTAAAATTGGGCGCTTGTTCCTGAATTTCTGAAAGTAGCGCCGCACATGAATGCTTATCTTGCCCTGGGCATTGCCATCGTGGCCGAAGTCATCGCCACCACCGCGCTGAAGGCCAGCGACAGCTTTACGCGTTTGCTGCCTTCGGTGATTACGCTGCTGGGGTATGGCATTGCCTTTTATTGCCTGACCATAACCCTGCGAACCGTCCCGACCGGCGTGGCCTACGCCATTTGGGCGGGCCTGGGTATCGTGCTGATCACGCTCGTTAGTTTTCTGGTGTACCAGCAAAAAATCGACCTTGCCGGCTTGATCGGTATGGCACTGATCGTCGCAGGCGTGGTGGTGCTCAATGTCTTTTCAAAATCGGCTGGACATTAACGTTGACTTTCAATTGGGTGCGACTCTGGCTTTTAAAACCTGTTTGGTAAGGCGCTCGCACACTGTCTGCGTAACCTGCGCCGTGGTGGCCTGACCATCGAGGTCGCCGGTATGCAACGTCGGGCCGGCGGTCACTTGTTCGATAATGGCCATCAGGGTGTTAGCTGCCGCTTGCTCGCCCACGTGCTCCAGTAGCATCATGCAGCTCCAGAAGGTGCAGACCGGGTTGGCCAGGCCCTTGCCCATGATATCAAAGGCGGAGCCGTGAATGGGTTCGAACATGCTGGGGTAGCGGTGCTCGGGGTCGATGTTGCCGGTGGGTGCAATGCCCAGACTGCCGGCCAGCGCGGCGGCCAGGTCGCTCAGGATGTCAGCGTGCAGGTTGCAGGCGACCAGGGTGTCGAGCGTGGCGGGGCGATTCACCCTGCGGGCGGTGCAGGCGTCGACCCGTTCCTTGTCCCAGGTTACTTCCGGGAATTCCTTGCTGATCTCGACGGCGATTTCGTCCCACATCACTATGGCATGGCGTTGCGCGTTGAATTTTGTGACGACGGTCAGCAATTTGCGCGGGCGTGACTGCGCCAGCTTGACGGCAAACCGCATGATGCGCTCGACGCTGGCGCGCGTCATCATCGACAGGTCGGTGGCCGCTTTGATTGGATGAT
>JBLHZH010000044.1:0-10354 GCA_047629695.1 Rhodoferax sp. | reverse complement strand
GTCACGTCGATGCGCTTGAGGTCTAGACCGGAGAGATTGAGAGCGCAACGCTGACCGGCGTCAGCCAGCTGGGCTGGCCGGTTTTGGGCATGAATGCTGCGCACCCGCACCGGCATGCCCTGCGGCGAAACCAGCAGATGATCGCCTACACGGGCACTGCCGGACAACACCGCTCCGGTTACCACCAGACCGGCACCGTCTATGGTGAAACTGCGATCGACTGCGAGCCTGAAATTACCGGCGCTTGAGCGCGCCTGCCAGGCACGGTTAGCCATCGTCAAGTGCGCACGCAAAGCCGACAGGCCGGCATCACTGGGAGCAGACACCGGGAACACCGCTGCGTCGCACAGACCGCCCATTGACAGGAGCGCAGTGATTTCACGCTTCGCCTCAGCCAGCCGTGCTGGCGTGACACGATCAATCTTGGTGAGTGCAACAGCACCCCATTTCAATCCCAACAAATCCAGGATGGCCACATGCTCGCGGGTTTGGGGCATGGGGCCGTCGTCTGCCGCAACCACCAGCAGCGCAAAATCAACAGCCGCGAAGCCCGCCAGCATGTTGCGCACAAAGCGCTCATGACCCGGTACATCGATAAAACCGATCGGCAAGGCGCTGCCAAAATCAGCATAGGCAAAGCCCAGATCAATCGACATGCCGCGTCGCTTTTCTTCCGCCAGACGATCGGTGTCAATGCCGGTCAACGCCTGCACCAGAGTGGTTTTTCCATGGTCGACATGGCCTGCGGTAGCGACAATCATGTGGGGACAGAGAAAAATAAATCGAGGAAATGCGCCTCGTCTTCCAAGCAACGCAGGTCCAGCAGAAATGCGCCGTCGGCGACGCGCCCGATCACGGGCGTCGCCAATTGTCGGAAGTCGGCCGCCATCTGATCGAGCGCGCGACCCGACGCGCGCTTCGGGCCGGGCGGAGTAATGCTGAGCGCACAACTCGGCAGCAAATCCACCGGCAGCGATCCGCTGCCGATCTGGCTTTGTACGGCCACGACCTCAACCTGGGCACGGGCTCCGAGCCAGCGCGCCAGCGCCGGCTGCACGCGCCGCGCCAGCGCCTCGATGTCAGCCTGCGGACGCGCCAGAAGACGCAGCGTTGGAATATGTTGCACCAAGCGCTCCGGATCAGCATACAGACGCAGCACCGAGCCGAGCGCCGCGATTGTCAGCTTGTCGCAACGCATGGCGCGCTTCATGGGATTTTTTTTGATCGCGGCGATCAGGTCAGCACGTCCCACGATGATGCCGGCCTGCGGGCCACCCAGTAATTTATCGCCGCTGAAAGTCACCAGATCGGCGCCATCCGCCAGCGTTTCCATCGGCGTCGGTTCGTGCGGCAAACCAAAGCGTGTCAGATCAACCAGCGTGCCGCTGCCGAGATCGACTACAAAAGGCACGCCCTGCGCCTGGCACAAGGCAGCGAGTTCGCGCGCATCCGCTTCCGCCGTGAACCCCTGGATGCTGTAGTTGCTGGCGTGCGCCTTCAATACCAGCGCCGTCTTCACGCCGATGGCCTGCGCGAAATCGCGCAAGTGCGTACGGTTGGTGGTACCGACCTCGCGCAGCCTGCAGCCGGCGCGGGCCATGATGTCGGGCAGCCGAAATGCGCCGCCAATTTCAATCAATTCACCGCGTGACACGATCACCTCCCGGCGCAAGGCCAGGCTGTTCAGCGTCAGCAAAACAGCGGCGGCATTGTTGTTGACGACGGTGGCCGCCTTGGCGCCAGTCAGGCGACACAGCCATGCTTCTACATGCGCGTCCCGGTCGCCTCGCTTACCGGTGGCCAGATCGTATTCAAGATTAGAGGCGCCAGAGGCGACCTGCACCATCGCGTCGATCGCTTCGGGCGGCAGGGGCGCGCGTCCAAGATTGGTATGCAGTACAGTGCCGGTCAGATTGAATACCTTGCGCAGCGAGGGCGCCACAATGGCCGTGACGCGCATGCCGATACCGTGCTCGATGGCCGCGTCGGAGAACCCGGCAGCTTGTGCGCGTAACTCCGCTAGTTCATCGCGCACGGCTTGCAGCACCAGCGGGCGGCCATGCGCCGCAACCAAGGCAGCAACCGCCGGCCAGCCCAGAACACGGTCAACCGCCGGCAAATGCACCTGACCGGCGGCCTCAGGCTTGGACATGGCATGCCTCATTAGGAAGCCAGCCCACGTCGGGCGCTGCCGCCACCCTCAAAAAGGCTAAACCATCAAGCGGCCGTGATCGATCGGATGATCTGCTCCAGGGCCTGGTCTGCCAAAGCCCGCAACTCCTCATCGCTGCGGTCCTGGATCGGATGGCGCACGAACACCAGGGCTGGATCGATACCCAGCACCTTGGATTGCAAGGCTGCCGCCTGCACGAATTCATTGGACGCAATGCCGACTCCTGGAATGCCTCGACCTTCGAGATCTGCGATGTCATGCATACAGCACGACGTGCAGGACCCTCAGTCAGCCAAACCTTCAATGACGACATTGCACTCGGCCGCGATCTGCTGCTTCAGCAGGATGGGCGCGACGCGCGTAAAGGTCGGCTTGCGGTAACGCTTGACGCTGATACCGAGCGCCGCGAGCTGCTCGGCGATGCGGTCGAGAAAAACATTGCCGCGCGCTTTTGAAATATCGAGAATGCCAACGGTCAGGCCGCTGAGTGTTGCTGGTCGCGGCTGCAAGGCGCGCACGGCTGGCGCGCACTCCGCAGTCGGATCGAGCAGGATGCTGGACACGTTCATGCTGTAATCTCCTTGGAAACAGGGATGGAACCGACTAGGCCCGACGCGGCCCAACCGGCAATGACGGCGGAAAACAAACCGGCAGTCCCGCCGGCACGCACAATAATGAGCCCGCCGGGGCGAAATTTTGGCACGCTGACACCAGCGAAACTGAGTGGCAATCCTTCGGCGATGCCGCCGGCACCGACGACCATTTCGTCGCCGGGCAACAGCAGCAAACGCTCCAACTCTTCACGCAGGCGCGCCTTCGACCAGGCGGCCTCGATGAAGACCCGGCTGTGCTCGGGCGACACCACCAGCAGGGCGTCGCCAGCCATCGCCAGCTTGGGATGATCGACCGCGCGCAGGCATAGCGCAAAGCTGCGCGCGAGCGATTCCGGAGTACGTGATTTCTGGTCGACGATGCCTTGTACACCTTCACCGGCAAACAGCGTCACAGTCGACGCATTGGGCGCAAAGCCGCGATCGACTGCCAGCGATTCCCAGGCGCTGTCTTGTGCCTCGGCAAAACAGAAACTGTATTTTCCCGGGGTGCCAAGTGTGGCCCTGTCCAGCTCGCCTGGGCGCCCGCCGCCGATGTTGCGAATCACCAATTGCAACGCCCGCCCGATGGCGGCGTTGGCGCGATTTCCCTGCCCCAATGCGTTGACCCCGGCGTTCATACCGACCGCTTTCGCCAGCGGCCCGTTGACAATCACGACCGGCGTGCAAAACATGGTGGTGCACAGCACACCGTGCATGCCGAATTCATCGATCAGAGCAGCCTCGACAGCGGCCAGTACGATCGGCAGGTATTCCGGCTTGCAGCCGGCCATCACCGCGTTGATCGCGACCTTCTCGACTGTGCACGGTGCCAGATCGGGCGGTACCAGGCCAATCATTTCGTCCGACGCACGCGTGGTCCCGGTCAGCATGCGTAACACGCGCGCCTGCGTCGGCGGCACCACGGGCAGGCCGTCGGTCCAGCCGCGCTCAAAGCAAGCCTCCATCAAGTCCTCGCCCTCGCCGATCTCGACCTGGCGGGAAGAAAATTTGACGTCGCCGAAACGGATCGCGAGTTCCTCGGCAATGCCGGGATCCAGCGTTTTGGAGCCGCAACCGGGACGCAGGGTTGGCAAGTCGGAACCGAGATCAGCGAAGCCGGTCATGCGTTGCCAATCATCGCGGTTCCAGCCGTAGGTGCGCTCGACCTCGCATCCGGCTTCGACGCGAATCAGGGTCGGGACGATTTCGGCATGGAGCCGGTAAGAGTGTTCTAACGTGTCGTCAAAAATGGCATGTGGGACGCCGGCGGCGT
This sequence comes from Rhodoferax sp., assembly GCA_047629695.1. Taxonomy (GTDB): domain Bacteria; phylum Pseudomonadota; class Gammaproteobacteria; order Burkholderiales; family Burkholderiaceae_C; genus Rhodoferax. The sequence continues at coordinate 6,315 of JBLHZH010000044.1, read as the reverse complement.
AGGCCGGATCGTCTTGGATGTAGACAGTCAGCGGCCTGTCGCCCTGAGCCAGCTGGCGAACCAGGGGTTCGACCAGCATGCAGGTCGGGCATTCGCGCTTGGCGATGATGATAAGGCCGTCGGGCAGGGGGTGCATGGTACGTGATCGCCCGGTCAGCCGAACGCTCGTGATTGCGCCAGCGCGCCTAGGTGCGCGGTGATGGCAAAGAACTCGGCCACCGTGTCATCGATTATCTGTTGCGCCGACTTCACCGAGTCGATCAGGCCCACGGTCTGCCCAGCCAGTGCGGGTGCGGCTTCCATGTCGCCCTCGAAGTAAACGGCGCGAATGCCCTTCATGTCATCGAAGGACATCAGGCCTTCGTCGTGGATGGCCTGGGTGCGCTGGGACTTCAGAGCGCGAATGCAGGGGGAGGATTTGGTGTTTAGCACCCAGGTGCCGGTTTCCTTGGCATCGACAATCGCGTGCTTGTAGTTGGCATGCACCGGGCTCTCGACACAGCTGACAAAGCGCGTGCCCATCTGGATGGCTTCAGCCCCCAGCGCAAACGCCGCCGCCATGCCACGGCCGTCGCAAATGCCGCCGGCGGCAACCATCGGCACATTGGTGCGAGCCCGGATCGCTTGCAGCAGCACCAGCGTCGAGACCTCCTCCGGGTTCTTAAAGCCGCCGCCTTCCGCACCTTCGACTACCAGGCCATCGATGCCGGCGTCCACGCACTTGAGCGCGGCATCCAACGTAGGCACGGCATGGTAGACGATGATACCGGCGTCTTTCAGCGGCTGGAGGAACTTGGCCGGGCTGCCAGCAGATGTTGTCACGAACTTGACGCCCGAGGCACAGACAAACTTGAGCATGGCGTCATCGCGGAGAAAACGAATGGGCAAATTCACGCCAAAGGGCAGACCCAGCGCACCCATCTTCGTGATCTCGGCTTGGCAGTTGTTGGTCTCGCCAGACGAGGTTTCGATAATGCCCAAACCACCTGCGCGTGATACAGCTGAGGCCAGTTGCGTGCGCGCAATCCAGCCCATAGGGGCCTGCAAAATAGGGTATTTGGCGCCGGTATGGGCGAGGACACGATTCATGAGGCTCCAGTACGACAGAACACAACACCTTTATTATTGCGAACCCGCTCTGCGCACAGTGTCACGCAGGTTACCGCCTAGCGCGTGCTTTTTGGTGGCGGGAATTGAATGGCCTGGATCAACCAACTTTAACGATCTATTGCACGTGACCTTGCCCCTGAAAAACGTATCCCTTGCTGGGTGGTTCAATTCAGACAAGGAAGACGGAAATGACGAAAACATCAAGGGCGCGCTACACGCTCGAATTCAAGCAAGAGGCAGTTGGGCTGGTGGACAACGGCCAAAGTATCGCGGCGGTGGCGCGCATGCTGGGCGTGTTGGACCAGACGCTGTTCAACTGGGTCAAGGCCCATCGCCAAGGCAAGCTCACAGGAGCTGACAGCGAAGCACCGGTGAGCGCCGAGCAGATGGAAATCAGCCGGCTGCGGGCCGAGCTGGCACGCGTGAAGTTGGAGCGCGATATTTTGGGAAAAGCGACGGCGTACTTCGCAAGAGGGTCGATTTGAAGTACGCCTTCATCCAGCAACACCGCCGCCTGTGGCCCGCATCGGCACAGTGAACGCGACGCGGTTTGCCCTCATACCATTTCTTCTGTACTATGAAACCAGCATTCCAATGGAGAAACCCAAATGACTAAGCCCAAAGATCCGATGATCCCCGACGGCCGCGTCAATCCGATCCAGACCGATTACAAGGTTGGTCAAGACAACATCGTGATGAACATCGGGCCGTTCGGCCTGGACATCCACAACCGTGTTTTTGCGATCTCCGGCTTGCTGGTGGTCGGCTTTGTGTTGCTGACCCTGATGTTCCAGACACAGGTTGAGCCGATGTTCACCAACCTGCGCAACTGGCTGACGTCGAACCTTGACTGGTTCTTTATCGGCTCGGCCAACATCTTTGTTGCGGTCTGTATCGTCCTCGCGGTGTCCCCGCTGGGCCGGGTGCGACTAGGTGGCACCGAGGCCAAACCCGATTACAGCTACCTGAGCTGGTTCTCGATGCTGTTCGCTGCGGGCATGGGCATCGGCCTGATGTTCTTCGGCGTGTCCGAGCCCCTGTCGCACTTTGGCAGCGCCATGGGTGGCACCGTCGTCGAAAACGGCGTGCGCACCGATTGGGCCCCGCTGGGGGCTGCCGCCGGAGACGCGGCCGCCGCCGCACGGCTGGGTATGGCCGCCACCATCTTCCATTGGGCCTTACATCCCTGGGCCATCTACGCGGTAATCGCGCTCGGACTGGCGCTGTTTTCCTTCAACAAGGGTTTGCCACTGACCATGCGCAGCGTGTTCTACCCGCTGCTGGGTGAGCGGATCTGGGGCTGGCCTGGCCACGTGATCGACATCATGGCCGTAATCGCTACCCTGTTCGGGCTGGCCACGTCGCTCGGCTTCGGCGCCGCCCAGGCCAGCGCCGGGCTGAACTTCCTGTTCGGTGTGCCGCTGGGCAGCACGACGCAAATCGTGTTGGTGATTATCATCACCGCCATCGCGCTCGGCTCGGTACTGGCTGGCCTGGACGCTGGCGTCAAACGCTTGTCCGAAATCAATATGATTCTGGCGCTGGCGCTACTGCTGTTCGTGATCACAGTGGGGCCTACGTTGGCCGTACTGAGCGGACTGGTTGACAGCTTGGGCGCTTACCTTCAATACCTGCCCGCGCTGTCGAATCCGATCGGCCGCGAGGATGCTAATTTCTCGCAGGGTTGGACCGCCTTTTACTGGGCCTGGTGGATCAGCTGGTCGCCATTTGTGGGTATGTTTATCGCCCGCGTTTCGCGGGGTCGCACGGTGCGCGAATTCCTGGTGTCGGTGCTGATCGTGCCCCCACTGGCCTGCGTGGTGTGGATGGCCGTGTTTGGCGGAACAGCGATCACCCAGGTGGTCAACCAAGGTTATCAAGCTGCAGTCAACGCCGACCTCCCCCTCCAGCTGTTCATGATGCTGGACCAGCTTCCGCTGGCGCAGGTCACGTCCTTCATCGGTATCGTGCTGGTGGTGGTGTTTTTCGTCACCTCGTCAGACTCCGGTTCGCTGGTCATCGATATCATCGCCTCGGGCGGCAAGGTCGATGCACCCGCACCACAGCGCGTGTTTTGGTGCACGCTGGAAGGCTTGGTCGCAATTGCGTTGATCCTCGGCGGCGGGCTTGGCGCGCTGCAGGCGATGGCGGTGTCAACCGGCTTACCCTTCACCATCGTGCTGCTGGTGTCCATCGTCTCCTTGATCAAGGGTCTGATGTCGGAGCCGCGCGGCCGCTGACGTGGTCGATACCACCGGAGCTGGTATGCAGGTCGAGCAACTCGAAATACTCGATTTCCTGCGCGGCCTGCCGGTGTTTCAAGGCCTGCCCGAGGACGCCTTGCAACGCGCCGCCGCGGCAGTTGACGTGCGTTACCACGCCGCGGGTCAACACATCATCGAGTTCGGTGACCCGGCGCAGTACTGGTTCTTGCTTCGCAGCGGCGCGGTTGAGGTCTACCGGCGCGATGGCAGTTTGTACAACCGCCTGACCGCTGGCGGTCACTTCGGTGAGTTTGGACTGCTGCGCCACCGGCAGGTGCGCTTTCCTGCCGCTGCCCTTGAGGACTGCCTGCTCTACCTGATTCCCGAGCCAGTGTTTAACGAGCTGTTCGAGGCTTATCCCGATTTCGCAGACCAGGTCGAAGTCGAAGACCACAGCCGCTTGCGCAGCGCGGTGGAACGCCGGGACGCCGCCAACGAGGGCGCCGACGAGCCGATCCAGACGCTGGTCAGCCGCGCGCCGGTGACGGTCGACCGGGCAGTGCCCGCGCGCGTGGCCGCTCTGCGCATGACCGAGGCCGGGGTATCGTCACTGCTGATCACCGAGGTAGGCGCGGACGAGGCGGCTACGCCGCGCCTAGTAGGTTTGCTGACCGACCGTGACCTGCGAACCCGGCTGGTCGCGCCCGGCCTGTCCTTCGACACGCCGGTGCACGAATTGATGACGCGCGATTTGGTCACGGTGCAAAACGAGCACCGGGTGTCCGAGGCCTGGCAGCTGATGCAGCGCCACAACGTGCACCACCTGCCGGTGCTCAAGCAGGCGCAGCCGATCGGTGTACTCACGCTTCACGACCTGATTCGCCATGAATCGCATCACAGCGTCTACCTGGTCGGGCGCATCCTGCGCTGCAAAAACATCGACGCGCTGGCTGGATTGTCCGGTGAGGTGCGCCAGTCCTTCCGGCACATGGTGCTGGCCGAAATTCATTCAAGGCAGATCGGCGGCGCCATGTCAGCCATTGGCCGCAGCTTCAAACAACGCATGCTCGAACTGGCCGAGGCCGAGCTGGGCGCGCCGCCAGTGCCCTATTGCTTTCTCGCGCTGGGCTCCATGGCGCGCCAGGAGCAGCTGATCCTGACCGACCAAGACAACGCGCTGGTGCTGGCCAATGAGTTCGATCCCCAACAACACGGGGACTACTTTCGTACTTTGGCCACCCGCGTCAGCGACGGCCTAGCACGTTGCGGCTATTCGTATTGCAGCGGCGGCATCATGGCCACCAACGATGCGTGGCGCCAGCCCTTGCGGGCGTGGGAGGCCATCTTCACGCGCTGGATCGTGCAGCCCACGGCACAGGGTCTGCTCAACAGCAGCATCTTCTTTGACCTCGATGGCGTCTGGGGCCAGACCGAGTGGATCGAGGGGTTGCGCCAGCAGATCGCGCGCCAGGCCAAGGCCAGTCCGCGCTTCCTGGCCAGCATGGCGCGCAACGCTCTGCTGCGCACACCGCCACTCGGATTTTTCAAGGGCTTCGTGATGGAGTCCGACGGCCGCCAGGCCAACACCATCAACCTGAAGCAGCGCGGCACCGCGCCGCTGGTGGACCTGATCCGGCTGCATGCGCTGGCGGTGGGCTCGACGGCCCACAATTCATTTTCCCGCCTCAAGGACGTATCCGACGCCGGCATTCTGCCGCCTGGTCGGGCCCAGGCGCTGGGCGACGCACTGAGCTTCATCTCGTCGGTGCGTATCCGTCACATGGCCGACGATTTGACCAGTGGGCGCGAGCCCGACAACAGCATTGAGCCCGACAGCTTGTCGGACTTTGATCGCAAGAACCTGCGCGAATCCTTCCTCGTGCTTGACGGGGCGCAGCAGTTCCTGAAGTTCCGCTACCAGCCTGGCCGCACGAACTGAGAACGGCGCGCATGCTGCACCGGGACATGCTCAAACCGCCCGCTGGCGACCATGCCAGCGCGCTCGTCACACCCGACTGGCCACAACACTTCCAGACCCTGGCCGCAACCGCCCGCGACACGCGGCTGCAGGCCTACTACGCGTCGGGCGCGCCCGGCGCAGATGCGCCGCTGTCCAGCGTGCCCATGGCCGCGCTCGACATCGAGACCACCGGCCTGGAGACCGGCCGGGACGAGATCGTCAGCATTGCGCTGGTGCCGATGAGTCTGGCGCAAATCCATGGTAGCCAGACCCAACACTGGATCGTCAAACCGCGCGGTGAGTTGGCGGCCGAGTCCGTGACCTTCCACGGCATCACCCATTCGCAGGTCGCGCAGGCGCCGGACTTCGACGCGGTTGTGCAGCCGCTGCTGGCAGCGATGGCTGGACGCGTTTTGGTGGTGCACTGCCGGGAGATTGAACGCGGCTTCCTGGCTGCGGCGCTGACCGCTCGATTGGGCGAAGGCCTGCAGTTTCCGGTCATCGACACGATGGAGCTGGAAGCCCGGCTGCATCGTCAGCCCGCCGGTTTCTGGGCCCGCTGGCGCCAGGCACCGCCGCCATCAATCCGGCTGGCCGATGCCCGCCGACGTTATGGCTTGCCCGGCTACCGTCCGCACCATGCACCCACCGACGCGCTGGCGTCGGCAGAGCTGCTGCTGGCCCAGGTGGCCGACCGCTTCTCACCGCAGACGCCGCTGCGCGAGCTGTGGTGGTGAACGCGTCGGCAGCTGCGCCGATCACCGGGGTCGCCGCCTTCGCGCGGTGACTGCCTGCATTGGCCAGGCACCAGGCCCTGACTGCATCCGATAACCAGCGGCGCGAGCAGGGTCACCGTTTTTTCAAAGTCTTGAATCCAAACCACAACTGCCCGCGTGTTCCTTCTATCTGCGGGCCAATCCGGCCAGCACGGTTACCAGGTCATGCTTGATGAAGCGCCCTATGGCCGCGGCGACGCTTACGTGTTTGGCGTCGATGGTGACCCCGCCACCTTGTGTTACGTGATCGCCGGTGTCAAAAACG
>JBLHZH010000043.1:0-10528 GCA_047629695.1 Rhodoferax sp. | reverse complement strand
GATTGGACTATTGCCGCGCTCGACCAGCGCTGCGCCAGACCAATCTTCCAGTGCCTTGATGCGACGACCAAAAGCCGGATGCGTTACATTGCGCAACTCAGCTGCGCGGCTGAACCTACATATTTTCGCCAACGCCACCAGATCTTCCATCCATTTAATTTGCATACTTGGATCGGCTGTAGGCTGACTCAACCGGGGGCTGGCGTAGCGCTCAAAACCTCTTGCATCACCGTCAAGCCTGCGGCCACGCGCAGGGCACCGGCCAGACGCAGCGGGCGCATGCCATCGGTGAGCGCCTGGCGTTTCAAGGCCGCGCTGTCGGGTGCACGGCTCACCTGGTTTTTGAAAGCATCGGACACCACCAGCAACTCATACAACCCCGTGCGCCCGAGAAAACCGGTCATGCGACAGGCCACACAACCCACCGGTTTAAAGGGCTGGTAGTCGCCCTCTAGGGGCCAGGACTGGACGACCTCCGTCAGCGCCTCGCGGCTGGCCTCGGCGTCCGGCAACTTGCACAAGGGACACAGGGTGCGCACCAGTCGCTGCGCCAGCACCCCAAGCAGCGTAGCGTTGATCAGATAGGGCGCAATACCCAACTCCATCAGCCGTGTCACCGCCGATGGCGCGTCATGGGTGTGCAGGCTGGTTAACACCAGGTGGCCGGTGAGTGCCGCCTGCACCGCCACTTCTGCCGTTTTTGTGTCCCGGATTTCACCCACCATGATGATGTCCGGGTCTTGCCGCATCAGGGCCCGTACGCCTTCCGGGAAACCGAAATCGAGTTGCGGCTGCACCTGGGTCTGGTTAAAGGAAGGCTCGATCATCTCGATCGGATCTTCCACCGTACTGACGTTCACCTCTTCGGTGGCCAGGCGCTTCAGCGTGGCGTACAGTGTTGTAGTTTTGCCGGAGCCGGTCGGACCCGTCACCAAAATAATGCCATTCGGACGCTGCACCAGGGACTTCCAGCGCTGCGCATCGTGCGTCGAAAAACCCAGGGCATCAAGGTCTTGGGCGGTGGTGTCAGGGTCAAAAATCCGCATGACCATCTTTTCGCCAAAGACGGTCGGCAACGTTGAGATGCGCATCTCGATCTCGTCGCCGCACGGCTTGCGGGTCTTGATGCGTCCGTCCTGCGGGCGACGCTTTTCAATCACATCCATACGCCCCAGCAGTTTGATACGCGCCGTCATGGCGTTGAGTACCCCCATCGGCATCTGGTAGACCGGGTGCAGCACACCATCAATACGAAAACGGATCACGCCCTGCTCGCGCCGAGGCTCCAGATGAATGTCACTGGCGCTCTGATCAAAAGCATACTGCCAGAGCCAATCCACCACCTGCACCACGCCCTGGTCGTTGGCATCAAGTTGCTGGTTGGCTTTACCCAACTCCACCAACTGTTCAAAGCTGGCACCGCCCCGACTGCCGCTGGCTTTATTCGCCGCCCGTACTGACCGGGCCAACGCAAAAAATTCGGCGGTGTAGCGCTTGATGTCCTGCGGACTGGCCAGCACCCGGCGCACCGGGCGTTGCATCTGACGCACCAGCTCGGCCACCCAGTCGGTTATAAACGGCTCGGCGGTGGCCACCACCAGCTCGGTCGATGTGACCTGCACTGGCAAAATTTTGTGTCGCTCTGCATAGGCGGCGCTCATGACCTCGGTGATCCGATTCACATCCACCTTCAACAGGTCGATACGCCAATAACCCAGCCCGGCGTGCGTTGCCAACCACTCGGTCAGTTGCTCAATGTCCATCGGCAAGCCATCCGCATTGCGCCGTACCGACACACTGGCCAATCGCAGCAGCGGATGCTGGACGCTTTCAGCCTGTGCGCAGCGAGCCGTGATGCGCTGTGCCTCGGCCGCACTGATCACGCTATCGTTTTGCAACCACGCCACCAGCTGGCGCCAATCAAGCGGCCCGGGGTTCATATCAGCTCATTTCAGTATCGGTTTGAAAACCCGCACCCATTTGGCGGCAGGCAACCCCCATTGGGCTTGAATAGTTTCGGCACGCGCCTCCAGCACCTCGCGTTTGGGCCGGCTCGGCGTGCACTGGGCCAGCACCACAGTGTTGCCTTCACGCGTCGGCTTGAAAGCCCACACTGCTTCAGCACCGAAAGCAGCCGAGATTTTTTCAACGCTGCGCGCAAAGCTTGATGCCCTGCCAAACAAGTTGACCGTCATGCTGCCCTCAGGCGTCAGCAGACGTTTGCAATGGTTGTAAAACGGCAGACTATCCAGCACGGGTGCGGCGGCCTCATGGTCGTATAAATCAACCTGTAGCGCGTCGACTGTGCCCCACCACCTGGGGTTCTGGATTTCAAGCGCCGCATCGGCCAGCAGCACCTGCATACGGGTGTTGTCAGCGGGCAGTTTGAACCAGCCCCGGCAGGCAATCAGCACCTGCGGATTGAGCTCGATCGCCACCGTTTTCATGCGCAATTCTTTCGCGCAAAACTTGGTGAGCGAGCCCGCGCCCAAGCCGAGTTGCATGGCCTGGCGTTTGGTCACGCTGCCGGGTTCGACAAACAGCAACCAAGCCATCATGCGCTGAATGTACTCATGAAACAACAAGGTTGGGGCATCCATGATCATAGAGCCCTGAATCCATTCGGTGCCCAAGTGCAAGTGACGAAGCGGGCCTTCGTCGGAGAAGTTAACTTCAGGGAGGGTGGGAGTACGTTTTTTCAAGATGGGGCAATTATCGCCAAACCTCAACTCAGCCTCAACATGGACGACCTGGCCAGCGAGGCCGAAAAAAGAAGGACGCAGGCATTGAGCTCTATGACCTCTTCAACAAACGCAGACAGCGCCGGCGACAGCGCAGCAAATACCTCTTTATCAAACGGCCAGGAAGCCGCGTACAGCAAGCAGCCCAGCACCGTCATGCGCATCACAGGCAGCGCCAGAATTTGCCATTTTTCGGCATAAATAGGTTTTATCGTCCGCAGTAACATCAGTAGCACGCCCAACCACAAGACCGCGCCTATGAGCCTGAGTGTATTTTGCAATAACGGGCCCGCTTGCGACCCACCAAATTCATGGATGGGCAATTCGCGCAACAAAAATGAATAGGTCAGCAGGGCCAGGCCGGTATGAATTAACCGCGCCAGTGAGGCGGATGGCAGGCGATAGGACCGCTTGCCGTGAGCCACGCAGGCCAGCAACAACAAGACCGACTGTGACAACTCAATCGCCGAGATCTCACCGCGTGTGGGCAAGCCAGTGAGCAACAACAAGACGGCAATACCCGTCACCATCAGCAGCGTGCCAATCAATACCTTGGGATTGTGCCCGGGTGAACAAGGGTGGGCACGAAAAGATTCTAAATCCATTTTTTGACTAAATCGCAATTATCTATCGATATTCATCAACCTTTTACGTAATACAGGCATCAAAACAGCCTGGCAACTACCATAACCTCGCGCCAAGCTGTCAATTTACGCTCAAAACTCCAACTGGCATGGGCTGGACTGGTGGACGGCAACTTGTATACCGGCAAATCGGGCGCGCCTGCGCTGTTCAGGCATGCGAGAACATGGTGCGCTTGCTTGAAGCTCTCGCCGCCATTGTGTGCAATGGCTGTGAGTTGCGGGCAGCGTTGCCACAGTTGGGCGAAATCATTGACTTCAGCCTGACGAATAGCGGTATCCAGGCTGCCTTTTCGCTCGCAGGCGGCATAAACATCCCACACACCCAAGCCCCGCGCCAGCAACCAGTGGCGACGATTTTCATAGTTCGTCAGATCTGAAACGCCGGGGCTGGCGGGCCAGATGGCCTGCAGAATTTTCCAGAACTGGTTTTGTGGATGCGCGTAATACTGCTGCTGCGCTAGTGAAGCCTTGCCCGGAAAACTGCCCAGTATCAGCAGCCGGGTGCTGCCAGAGACGACTGGTGCCAAACCGGTCAGGCGAGGTGGGGGAGGTGAGGTCATGGGCTGCTGCACTGCGGTCACAGAGACGAGCAAGAGGCGGGTAATGACAAGCGCAGGCGGGGTAGCGCAGCGATAGCATTACGGGTGGTAGCTGCAGCCAGTGCCTCTGTACTAATGTCGCGAAGCGCGGCCAGTTCGGCGCCGATGCGCGGCAACTCGCCCGGCTCGTTGCGGCCTTGTGGCTGGCCCGCGCTGCGCTGTTCTGCCGTGCTGTAGAGCCAATGCGGCGGCATGTCAGGCGCATCAGTCTCCAGCACCAACGCCTCCAGTGGCAAGCTGACCGCTAACCGGCGCAATTGCAACGCCCGTGCATAGGTCAGCGCCCCACCAAAGCCAAGTTTGAACCCCAGCGCCACAAAGGCCCTGGCCTGCTGCTCGCTGCCATTAAACGCATGGGCAATGCCCTGCAGGCCAGCCACCGTACGCAGGCCCTTGAGCAGTCGGTCGGCCGAGCGGCGTACATGCAAAATCACTGGTAAACCGTGGCGGCGTGCCAGCTTGAGCTGCGCCAAATAAAAGTACTCCTGGCGTTCTCGCAAGATGCTGACGCACAACTCCGGCACAAAAAAATCCAGACCAATTTCACCCACCGCCACCAGCCGGGGATCGTCGCGGTAACGCAGCAGATGCGCGTCAAGCGTGGCCAAGTCGGCCTCTTGCGCCTGTGCCACAGACAGCGGATGAATCCCCAGTGCATAGCTGTCACCCTGCGCGTGCGCCAGTTCTCGCACCACATCAAAGTTGGCCACGGCCACGGCGGGCAGCACACAGTGCGCCACCTCGTTGACGCCCGCGCGCGCGCGCACAGCCTGCAGGTCAGGGATAAATTCCCCAGCGTCGAGGTGGCAATGGGTGTCGATCCAGTATGTCATGCGCTAAATTAACATACTCACGTCACTTACATGACTTAAAAATGTCATATTTTCAGGTTATTCTTTGGCCTCTTTTGGTTGTTATTCAAGGAAACATGCATGAAAGTTCACCGCACTCTTCTCGCCGCCAGCCTGCTCGCGCTTGGCGTTACCGGCTCGGCCCTGGCCCAGGAAAAAACCCTGCGTCTGCTCACCTGGGCAGACTACGCGCCCGCTAATGTGGTAGCCCAGTTCGAGAAGGAAAGCGGCTATAAGGTTGAACTAACCCTGTCTAACAACGAAGAAATGATCTCCAAGCTGCGCGCCACAGCCGGGGCCGGCTTTGATCTGGCACAGCCGTCGCAGGATCGCATCACCGGGCCGCAGCAAGAATTTGGCATCTACAAAGCCATGGACATGAGCCAGCTTAAAACCGAATTGTTCATTCCCGCCATGCTCGAAGCGACTCGCAAAAACACCTCGCTCGCCGGTAAGGTCTACGGCCTGCCCCACATTTGGGGCACTGACGGCTTGGTGGTCAACACCAAGCTGACGCAGATGGCGGACTACCCCGACCTATGCCGCGCCGAGGTCAAAGGCAAAGTCGCCGTACGCCTGAAACGTCCGACCCTACTGGCCTTTGCCTTTGCCGACGGCAAAGATCCTTTTGCGCTATACAACAACCCCAAGGCCTATGCCTCACTGATGGATGATGTGGGTAAAACCATGATCGCCTGCAAGAGCAACGTCAAGTTCTACTGGGACAACAAGGACCAGTTACTTAACGGCATGCGCACCGGTGAAATTGTTGGCGCCATGATGTGGGACACCGGTGGCTGGACTCTCAACAAGGAAAAAGCTGAAATCAAATTCATCGCCCCTAAGTCCGGTGCGCTGGGCTGGATTGACACCTTCGCCATTCCAGCCAAAGGCCGCAACGACGCTGCCGCCTACGCCTGGATCAACTTCAACATGCGCCCCGAAATTGCCGCCAAAGTGGCCACGGCAGCTGGTAACTTCACTGCCTCCAAAGGCGCCGACCAGTTAATGGACGCTGTGCTTAAGGCCCAGTTTGCGGCCAGCTTTTCGGACACCGCCTTGAAAAACGTCAAGTGGTACCCGGCTGTGCCCACCGGCATTGAAGAAATTGAAGGCCGGGTGCTTGATCGCATCAAAGCCGCCAACTGAAAATCCGCCACTTGAACACGCCCACACCACAGCCCCCTGCCTCCGGGCTTTCACAGCCTGATCTGGAGGCCGTGCGCGTGAGCAAGCGCTATGGCGACTTCACCGCCGTGGACGCACTGTCGTTCAACGTGGCGCGCGGCAGCTTCTTCTCCATTCTCGGCCCATCGGGCTGTGGCAAGACCACATTACTGCGCATGATTGCGGGCTTTTTGAGCCCGGATTCGGGTGAGATCCGCATTGGCGGCCAGTCCATGAACGGCGTGCCGCCCAACCGGCGTCCGGTCAATATGGTATTTCAGCACCTGGCGCTGTTTCCCATGATGTCGGTCGGTGAGAACATCGGCTACGGCCTGGCGCGCCGGGGCGTAGCACGGGATGAAATCAAACGCCGGGTCGGCAACATGCTTGAGCGCGTGAGCCTGCCCGGCGCGCAAAACAAGCGCGTGGACCAGCTCTCGGGCGGGCAAAAACAACGTGTCGCAATCGCCCGCAGTCTGGTGCTGGAGCCGACACTTTTGTTGCTGGACGAGCCGCTGGGTGCGCTCGACCTCAAGCTGCGTGAGCACATGAAAATTGAACTCAAGCAGTTGCAGGCGGCCTTTGGCACCACTTTTGTCTACATCACGCACGACCAGTCCGAAGCGCTGGTGTTGTCCGACCATGTGGCGGTCATGAACAAGGGCCGCTTCGAGCAAGTAGGCACACCACAACAACTTTATTACGCCCCGCAGACCCCGTTTGTGGCCGGCTTTGTCGGCGCCAACAACCCGGTCAAAGGCCGGGCCACCCAGGTCAACGCTGACCGGGTCACGCTGACCAGCGACAACGGTCTGGTGATGTCGGCACAGGCCATGGGCACCGTGCGCACGGGCGATGCCGTCGAGGCTTTTGTACGACCCGAAGTCGCCAGCCTGGCACGCCACAGCAGCGACTTTGCCGACAGCCCTTTCCCGCAGTACCGGGCTCACGTTGAGAACCTACTATTCGACGGCGCCAACTCCGCCGTGCTGCTGCGCGAGGAACAGTCGCGCACCGAGTTTCGAATAGCGTTGCCACAAACCGGGCAACTCGCCGACCTCGCCGTAGGCGACACCGTGCACTTCAGTTTTGACCCACAAAGGGCGGTCTGTTTTGCAAGCTGACACCGCAGGTCGCTCGCGAACGGGGGCGCAACTGATGCTGGTGCTGCTGCTGGCGCCGGCCTTTTTATGGCTGGTCGGGCTGATTGTGCTGCCGCACATTGAGCTGGCTATTTTGTCGCTGCGTGAACGGGTCGCCCCCCGCGTGTATGAGGTCAGCCTGGCGCAATACCTCACCTTCGTTGAAGAACCGCTGTATTGGCACACCTTTGTGCGCACGGCAGTGATGTCAATTCTGGCCACCGCCATAACGCTGCTGATGGCCTTTCCGATCGCCTGGATGATTGCCAAGATTGCGCGTGGCCGCAACAAGGCCATGCTGTTCATCCTGTGCCTGATTCCGTTCTGGGTCAGCGAAACTGTGCGCACGTTAGGCTGGATGATTTTGCTGCGCGAATCCGGTGTGCTGCCTGGGCTGTTGGTGTCGCTGGGCCTGACGCCCGCACCGGTTGACCTGCTATACCACGACGCCACTATTCTGGTCGGCCTGGTCTACACTTCGCTGTTGTTCATGGTAGTGCCACTGATTGGCGCCCTAGAGAGTCTGGACGACTCGCTGATCGAGGCCGCCTACGACCTTGGTGGTACCGGCCCGTCGATCCTGCGACAGATCATTATTCCGCACGCTGCGCCCGGTATTGTCGCCGGCTGCATCGTGGTCTTCATGCTCACGCTCGGCAACTACCTGACGCCCACTCTGCTGGGCGGCAAAAACTCACAGTGGTTTACCGAACAGATTTACACCCAGTTCATTACGCGTTTTAACTGGGAACAAGGCGCCGCCTTTGGCTTTTTGCTGTTGGGCCTATCCACTGCCATCGTCTGGATCGGTCTACACCTGAGTGGCCAGAAATTTGGCGAAGTGATGCGTAAAACATGATCCCCTCCCTGCCCCGCCCCGCTTGGCTACGCGTCAGCACTATGCTCTATGGCCTGGTATTTTTTGCCTTTTTATTTTTGCCGCTGGTCGTGGTGGCGGTGTTTGCCTTCAACGACGCGCCTTACCCGGCTCCTCCCTGGCGCGGCTTCACGCTTGACTGGTTTATCGGCAGCGGTGCCGGACCGGATGGCCGTCAAGGCTTGCTGACTGACAGTGCCCTGCTGGGCAGCGTCTGGACCAGCGTAGTGGTGGCCAGTTGGGTAACGGTGCTGTCGGTACTGGTCGGCACCGCCAACGCTTTTTTAATCGAGCGCATGCAGTTTCGCGGCAAGTCCGCCCTGTCCCTGCTGATGCTGGCACCGCTGGTTATTCCAGGGGTGATTCTGGGCATCTCGATATTGGCTTTTGCCAGCCGCATTGCCAACCTAGCCGACGACCTCTGGGGCCTGCAGATGGACTTTTTACGCCCCGGCCTGCCACTGGTGGTGCTAGGGCAGTTTTCCTACATCGTGTCGATTGCCACCCTCACCATCACCGCTCGGCTCAAGCGTTTTGACATCACGCTGGAAGATGCCGCCTACAACCTGGGCGCTTCGCGTCTGGCCGTCTTGACCACCATCACCCTGCCCTATTTACAGCCCGCGTTGATCGGTGCCGCCGCTCTCTCGTTTCTGATGTCATTCGAGAACTTCAACACCACCCTGATGCTGGTTGGCTCCGACGCACCGCTCACAGTCATGATGTATGGTCGCATGCGCGAAGGTGCCACGCCAGTGCTCAACGCTGTCAGCCTGCTGCTGATGGTCGCATCCGCCCTGCTGGCCCTGAGCCTGCTGCGCGGCGCCAAACGGGCAGAGTCAACGTAAACTACCCCTCTCGTCTTTGCGAGCGTAACGCGGTAATCCATGGAGTCAGAAGTCATGGGCTGCCACGGCCTACGGTCTCGCAGAGACGAGGCTGTCACGTCACTTATTCAAATTGCAAGTGCTGCAATTCAACTTCTTCAAAGCCAGCCAGTCGGCGGGCTTCGAGGTTGAAAGGGGGCAGCAACCTGGGCGCATTGTATTGTTTGGTCAGCTCGGCATAGGTAATGATGGGGTCCAGATCGCGTTGACTACAAAGCCAGCGATACCAGTAGTTGCCTGCAGCCACGTGACTAATCTCGTCTTTGAGAATGGTGGCAAGAATTTCACCGGCTTTCATATCACCCACACTGATCAGCTTGTTTCTGACGGCGGGTGAAGCATCCAGACCACGGGCTTCCAGTGTTCTTGGCACCAGCGCGACCCGCGCCAACACATCATCTTTGGTCTTCTCCGCCATTTGCCACAAAGTATTGTGCGCATCAAAGTCTCCATAGTCAAAGCCAATACTGACTAGGTGGTCGCGCAAAAGCGTGAAATGCAACGCCTCCTCCTGGGCAATGCGCACCCAATCCCGGTAAAACTGCTCAGGCATGCCCGAGAAACGCCAAACAATATCCAGGGCCAAATCGATGGCGTTGCACTCGATATGCGCCAATGCATGCAGCAGAGCAGCACGGCCTTCAGTAACTCGCAGGGATATTTTTTGGATAGACTTCGGCGCCACCAGGGTCGGCCTAACCGGGCGACCCGGTATACCAACAGGTGGCGTGATGACCGTTTGAGGGTCAACTGGAAGCTCAAGGTTCAGGGCAAGCGTGCCCTGAGCTTTGACAACCGCATTTTGGGCAAGCAGGGGGCTAATCACGGCAGTTCGTAGGGTTAACATTTGCAAATTGTAGAGGCAGCATGGCGTGACCAAGAAAACAAAGAGCTGCTAAGTAAAAGCGGCCAAGCTTTCATGGAATTTGGTACTTAATATCATTCCTCTAAATGAAAGGTGCGTGCCAAAAGTTATTCACCTCAGCGAAGTCACACCCGAAGAGATGCTCGAGCTCGAACGTCTGGCAAAACAAGGGACTCCTTTTTCAAGCGCGACGTGCCCGGTTCATCTTGGCATTGACCAAGCCTGTGGGGCTTCGCCCCAATCAAATTGGGGCAGCCCACGGGTTTTCTGTCTCCACCAGCAGCAGCTTACGTAACCGCTTCAATGCCACGGGGCCTGAGGGCTGTAGCTGTCAATTCAACGCGCTGGCCAGCCTGGGTCGGGGAAAACTCTCCTTTGACGCACAAGAACGCGCCGTTGCCCTTGTCAAAACGCAGGCCCTCGCGCTGGCGGGCATCATAGCCAAACTGAAAGAAAAAGAATTGGTGCCCAAGAGCGAGACGAATGGGCGCTACGCCTTGACTGATACCTTGAAACGCGCCGGCATGAGCGTTCAAAGGACACGCTACAGTTTAAAAAAACAAGGTCCTCTGCGATTTGTAGAAATCAGTCAAAAAATTCAGGTGCATTTAGCACAGGAAGCTGCCGGCCTAGTGCGGGTACTGTTGGAAGACGAAAGTGGCATCACCCAAAACCCGTCCTTGACGCAGGCCTGGGCGCCCAAAGGAGAGCCGCATGCCCATGAAATAAAGACTGGTACACGTGCGCGGCTCAAT
>JBLHZH010000042.1:0-10573 GCA_047629695.1 Rhodoferax sp. | reverse complement strand
CGGTATCAAGCTAGTGGCCCTCAAGGTAGTCGAGCCCGGCTACCCGCTGCGCGGTAACCTGACCATTGCCGATCAGCCGGGCACGCCCGGCAGCACAACGCGCGAGATACCGGCTCCGGGTGAGGCCTGGATTGATGCGCCGCTGCTGGAGGCCATTGGTGTGCGCATGGGGGACCCGGTGCTGCTGGGCAATGCCAGCCTGCGTATTGCAAAAATTATTGTGCTGGAGCCAGACCGGGGCGGCGGCTTTATGAATTTTTCGCCGCGCGTCATGATCAACCAGGCCGATGTGGCGGCCACTGGATTGATTCAACCGGCCAGCCGCCTGAGCTATCGCATGGCCATTGCCGGCAGCCCGGACGCCGTTGACACCTTTGTCACCTGGGCCCTGCTGGAGGTCAAGAAGCCGGGGGTCCATGGTATGCGCGTGGATTCGCTGCAGGGCGGGCGTCCGGAGTTGGGGCAAACACTGGAGCGGGCTGAAAAATTTCTGAACCTGGTTGCCCTGCTGGCGGCACTGCTCAGTGCGGTGGCGGTGGCTCTGGCGGCCCGTGGTTTTGCCGCCAAGCACCTAGATGACTGCGCCATGTTGCGCGTGCTGGGTCTGAGTCAGCGCACGATTGCGTCCAGCTACGCCTTTGAGTTCATCCTGATCGGTTTGCTGGCCAGTGGTCTGGGTGTGGCGGCCGGTTTCGCTGTGCACTATGTGTTTGTGGCGTTGTTGGCCGGTCTGGTCAGCGTGGCCTTGCCTGCGGCCAGCCTTTGGCCAGTTATTTTTGGCATGGGCATGGGCCTGACGCTGTTGCTGGCATTCGGCTTGCCGCCGGTGCTGCAGTTGGCCCAGGTGCCGCCGCTGCGCGTGATTCGCCGCGATGTCGGCAACCTCAA
Source organism: Rhodoferax sp. (assembly GCA_047629695.1). Lineage (GTDB taxonomy): Bacteria > Pseudomonadota > Gammaproteobacteria > Burkholderiales > Burkholderiaceae_C > Rhodoferax. The sequence goes on along the minus strand of JBLHZH010000042.1, from coordinate 9,685 downwards.
GCCGGCCTCTATCGGTGTGTTGGCCCTGGGTGTGACGGGTTTTGCCACTTTGCTGCTGGCCGCCAGCAGCGACCTCAAGCTGGGCCTGATCGCGGTCGGTGGTTTTGCCGGCGCCACGCTGGTGTTTGCCGGCCTGAGCTGGCTGGCGGTCAAGTTGCTGCGCCGCAGTGTCAATGAGACCACGGCACCGCGTTGGCTGGTGCTGGCGACGCGGCAAATTTCGGCTCGTCCAGTCTTTGCCGTGGTGCAGGTCAGCGCACTGGCAGTCGGCTTGCTGGCCCTGGTGCTGCTGGTGCTGTTGCGTACCGATCTGATCAGCAGCTGGCGTCAGGCGACCCCAGCCGATGCACCGAACCGCTTTGTCATCAACGTCATGCCGGCGCAGAGCAAGGACTTTCAAAAGGCCTTACAAGAAGCCAATGTGCCTGAATTTGACTGGTATCCGATGATTCGGGGTCGTTTGATTGCGATCAACGAAAAACCGGTCACGCCCAATGACTATACCGAGGACCGGGCCCGGCGCCTGGTGGATCGTGAGTTCAATCTTTCCAACAGCGCGGTCATGCCGCCAAAAAATGAAGTAGTGGCCGGGCGTTGGACGTCGGGGGAGAGCGGTGCCATCAGCGTGGAAGAAGGCATTGCCGAGACACTGGGCCTCAAGCTTGGTGACAGTCTGCGCTTTGAGATTGCGGGCGTTCAGATCGAGTCCAAAATAACCTCTTTACGCAAGGTCGATTGGGGTTCGATGCGCGCCAATTTTTTTGTCATGTACCCGGTCAAGCTGCTGCCCGATGTGCCGACCACCTACATGAGTTCTTTCCGGGCGCCCGACACGCCGGGCTTTGACAGTGCGCTGGTGCGTAGTTTTCCCAACATCACCAGCGTTGACCTGACCAGCACAATTGCACAGATTCAGAGTGTGCTGGATCAGGTCATCCGGGCGGTTGAGTTTTTGTTCGGCTTTACACTAGCGGCTGGTTTGGTGGTGCTGTTTGCGGCCGTGACCGCGACCCGGGAGGAGCGGTCCCGCGAGTTCGCCATCATGCGGGCGGTCGGGGCGCAAAGTAGTCTGCTGCGTCAAGTTCAGCGGGCCGAGTTGCTGGGCGTGGGTTTGCTGGCGGGCTTTCTGGCCTCGCTGGTTGCCTCTGTGGTGGGCTGGGCGCTGGCCAAATATGTGTTCGAATTTGCCTGGAAGGTGTCGCTCTGGGTCCCGTTGTTTGGCTCCATCAGCGGTGCGCTACTGGCACTGGCCGCCGGTTGGTGGGGTTTGCGCGATGTGCTGCGCCGCCCGGTGGTGGAGACGCTGCGTCGCGCGTCGCAATAGATGTTGGAGCCCGTTCTGGCGGGCCTCAGCTCAGGCGCGGGAAGCCATCAGCAGCACCACCAGCGCGCCGCCCCCGCCATCTGCCGGTTTGGCTTGCACAAAGGCCAGCACCTCCTGCTTCTGGACCAGCCAGTTGTACACCCGGTTCTTCAGCACTGGGGCCTTGCCCGGGGAGCCCAGTCCCTTGCCGTGGACCACCCGGACACAACGAATGCCGTGCTTGAAGGCCTCCCGGATGAAAAAACTTAACTGGTCGCGAGCCTCGTCCCGGCGCAAACCGTGCAGGTCCAACTGACGCTGGATTGACCAGTCACCCCGACGCAGTTTGCGCGTCACATCGGTGCCAATGCCGGGGCGTCGAAAGCTCAGGAGTTCATCCACATCGAGCAGCGTGCCGACATCAAATTCGTCGCTGATGGCCTCGATCAACACCGCCTGCTCGTCCAGTTGAAACTGCATGACCCGGGGCAGGATCATGATTTTTTTAAATACCATTCGTTGCTTGTCAGGAATCGGCTGTACCGCACCAGCGGCCAGAATAAACAGATTTTTTTCGTTGGCAGCCAGCTGGGCAGCACGTGCCAGTTCGGCCGCCAGCAGCTTTTGCCGCAGCGCTTGGGCTGCCATGGCACGCTGCACCTGTTTCAGGTCGGCTAGGCTGTTCAGGATCAGGCTCTGGCGCTTCATAAAAAGCCCCGCTCAGCCATCGACAGCGCCTCTCCCGGTGCCACGATGATATGGTCCAGCACCCGTACATCGACCATCGCCAGCGTTGTTTTCAGGGTTTGCGTCAGGGCCTCGTCGGCCCGCGATGGCTCGACTGAACCGCTCGGGTGATTGTGTGCCAGCACCACGGCGGCAGCCTGGTGGTGCAGGGCTCGCAGCACCACTTCACGGGGATAAACCGAAGTTTGCGTCAAGGTACCTCTGAATAATTCTTCCATCGCCAGCAGGCGGTTTTGTACATCCAGAAACAGCACGGTAAAGACCTCATGGGTTTTGGCTGCCAGATGCAGCTGTAAATAATGTTTGACCGCATTCGGTGTGGCAAATACCGTGCGCGCCTTGAGTTGTTGCGCCAGCGCCCGGCGCGCCAGCTCCAGTACGGCCACCAGTTCGGCGCACTTGGCTGGCCCCAGCCCCTTGATGCGCTTGAGATCGTCGGTGGTGGCGTGCAGTAGGCCGGCAATACCGTCAAAGCCGTCGCTGTCCTTGGTGCTGGTCCTGAGCACAAGCAATTCCTGCGCCATTTGTAGCACGCCCTTGCCCTTAATCCCGGTGCGTAGCAGGATCGCCAGTAGTTCGACGTCACTCAGGGCGCCAGGGCCGCGCGCCAACAGCTTTTCACGCGGACGGGCATCAAGGGGGATGTCTTTGAAGGGCATAGGTCGGGCTTTTAGAATAGGGATCAGTTTATTCGCCAAATGCCGCACTGCGGTCTGCCAGGGACTTTTATGATATCCACTTCTGCTTCGGTTCAACCCGGCTCCTTTTTGACGCTGCATTACCGCATGGCGGGCCCTGCCGGTAATGTGGTCAATACTTTTGAGGGTAAGCCTGCCACGCTGACCTTGGGTAATGGCGAGTTGTCGCCTGCAGTTGAGGCCCATTTATTGGGCCTGAATGAGGGCAGTCGCAGTACCTTCGAACTCGCCGCCGGCGTCGCTTTTGGTGATCGCAACCCGGATATGCTGCAGTGGTTGGCCCGCAAGGTGCTCATCGAAATGGGCGATGCTGATGCCCAGTACCAGGTGGGTGATGTGGTGCAGTTTCCGACGCCGGACGGCCTAGGCCAGTTCGCCGGCTCGGTGCAGCAACTCAGAAGTGATGCTAAGGGCGATGCGGTGTTATTTGACTTCAACCACCCGCTGGCGGGTCAGCCGGTCACGTTTGAAGTCCATGTGATTGGAATTTTATGAATCCAGATAGCCTGACCGCCGCGCCGCAGGAGATCCTGCTGGCTGAGCCGCGCGGCTTTTGCGCCGGCGTGGACCGCGCCATCGAGATCGTGGAGCGGGCCCTGGCTAAGTTTGGCGCCCCGATTTATGTACGCCACGAAATTGTGCACAACACTTATGTGGTGAACGATCTAAAACGCAAGGGGGCCATTTTTATTGAAGAATTGGACGATGTGCCGGCGGGCGCGACGCTGATCTTTTCGGCTCATGGCGTCAGTCTGGCGGTGCAGGATGAGGCGATTGCCCGGGGTTTCCAGATTTTTGATGCTACCTGCCCGCTGGTGACCAAGATCCATGTCGATATTTCCAAGCTGTACAAGGCGGGTTATGAGTTCATCATGATCGGTCACAAGGGCCACCCCGAGGTCGAGGGCACTATGGGACAACTCAGCAGCGGCATTCATCTGGTGGAGGACGTGGCCGATGTGGCACGGATTCAGCCTAGCCAGACTGATCGTCTGGCGGTGGTGACGCAAACCACGCTCAGTGTCGACGATGCCGCCGAGATTGCAGCCGCCATCAAACTGCGCTTTCCGAATGCACGTCAACCCAAGCAGCAGGATATTTGTTACGCCACACAAAACCGTCAGGATGCCGTCAAGGTTATGAGCCCGCAGGTAGATGTGGTGATTGTGGTGGGCAGTCCGACCAGCTCGAACAGCAACCGGCTGGCCGAGTTGGCGCGCAAACTGGGGACTGAGAGTTACATGGTCGACAGCCCGGACGAGTTGCAGGCTCAGTGGTTTGAAGGACGTCAGCGTGTGGGTCTGACGGCCGGCGCCTCGGCCCCCGAGATTTTGCTGATTCAGGTCATTGACCGAATTAAGGCGCTGGGCGCGGTGTCGGTGCGAAAAATGGCAGGGATCGAAGAAACCGTCAAGTTCCCGCTGCCCAAAGGGCTGAAACTCGACGCCCCAAACCCGTTAACCCCGACCTGAAATAACAAAATTAAAACATCACCATGCTCGACATTACACTGCTCCGAAAAGACCTTGATGCGGCGATTGCGCGCCTTGAAACCCGTAAATCGCCTCAAACCTTTCTCAATGTGGCCGTTTTTCAAACCTTGGAGGCTGAGCGCAAGACGATTCAGATACGCACCGAAGAACTGCAAGCCAGGCGCAACACCCTGAGCAAGCAAATTGGCCAGCTCAAGGCCAAAGGCCCGGCTGGCGCTGCTGAAGCGCAGGCCGTGATGACCGAGGTCACCGGCCTCAAGGCTGAGTTGGAGGCCTCGGCCACGCGGCTTGAGCAGATTCAGATGGAGCTGCAAGCCATGCTGGTGGCGGTACCCAATTTACCGCACGAGAGCGTGCCGGTGGGGGCTGATGAACACGGCAACCTGGTGGTACGCACGTACGGCACACCCAAAACCTATGATTTCGCGGTTAAGGACCATGTCGACCTGGGCGTCCCGCTAGGACTTGACTTTGAAATGGGCGCCAAGCTCACGGGTTCTCGCTTCACTGTCATGAAGGGGCCGATTGCCCGCCTGCACCGGGCTTTGGCGCAATTCATGCTGGATGTACAGACTGAAGAGCACGGTTATACCGAGTGTTACACGCCTTACATCGTGAATGCCGAGAGTCTGCGCGGTACCGGCCAGTTGCCCAAGTTTGAGGGCGACTTGTTTGCAGCCAAAAAGGGCGGTCAGGATGGTGAGGTCGCACCTGACAACGCCGCTCTTTACCTGATTCCCACCAGCGAAGTGCCGTTGACCAATTTTGTACGCGATGAAGTGGTGGCCGAGTCCGAGCTGCCGATCAAACTCACCGCGCACACTCCGTGTTTTCGCTCCGAGGCCGGCAGCGCCGGGCGCGACACCCGTGGCCTGATTCGCCAGCACCAGTTTGACAAGGTTGAGATAGTGCAAGTCGTGCATCCGGATAAAAGCTACGAGGTGCTTGAAGAAATGGTGGGCCACGCCGAAGCCATTCTGCAAAAGCTAGAGTTGCCTTACCGGGTGATGTCCCTGTGCAGCGGCGACATGGGTTTTGGCGCCAGTAAGACCTATGACCTTGAGGTCTGGCTGCCCGCGCAGGATACCTTTCGCGAGATCAGTTCCATCTCCAACTGCGAGGCCTTTCAGGCACGCCGTCTGCAGGCCCGTTTCAAGAACGCACAGGGCAAAAATGAGCTGCTGCACACCCTCAATGGCTCGGGTCTGGCCGTTGGGCGGACCCTAGTCGCTGTGTTGGAGAACTATCAGAACGCCGATGGCACGGTCACCGTGCCCGTGGTGCTGCGCCCCTATGTGGGTGGCCAGAAAGTTCTGGGCCAGCCTGTGGTGAACGACCTGAACTGATCCTTTATTTCAGGCCACCATGCGCTACCCTTTTTGGACTGCCGTTCTGCTGGGTCTGGTTTTTAGTTGGCCAGCGCAGGCCGTGCCCATCTTGCGGGTACTGGCCTGGCCCGGTTACGCCGACAGTGATCTGGTCAAGGTCTTTGAAAAAAAGTACGGCGTGCGGGTGGAGGTCAGCTATGTCAGCTCTGACGACGTGCTGCGGCAAAAAATCAATGCCAACCAGGGGCGTGATTTTGATGTCTTTGCCGCCAATACGGCGGAGTTGCAGCAGTACATGGATCAAAATATGCTGCTGCCCCTGCGTCTCGCCAATATTCCCAATACAGCTCAGCAGTTGCCCCGCTTTCGCGAGGTGCATGGCATCCCTGGCATTACCCGTGCCAATGCGATTTATGCCGTGCCCTATACCTATGCCGAGACGGGCCTGATTTTTGATCGTAAACAGTTCAAAACACCCCCCAGTTCACTTAGTGTCTTGTGGGATCCAGCCTACCAGGGGCGGATCCTGGCCTTTAACGACAGCAAACATAATTTTTCGATCGCCTCGCTGTTACAGGGTGGAAACGCTTTTCAAATACCCCACAAAAACTTCCCCGCCCTGGTCAATCAACTCGTCGCCTTGCGCCGCAATGTGCTGACTTTTTATACGTTGCCGGAAGAGTCTGTGGCCTTGTTCATGAGTCGGGGTGTCGCTGTGTTGTGGGCCAATTACGGGCGTCAGCAACTCAAACTACTTCAAGAGGCGCACGCGGATGTCGGCTATGCCATTCCCCGCGAGGGGGCACTGGCCTGGCTGGACTGCTGGGCGATCACCCGGGGCGCCACTAATCAGACATTGGCAGAGCAATGGATCAACTATATGTTGGAGCCACAGGTCAGCGAGGCGTTGAGCGGTCGGCAAGGCCTGTCCAACACCCTGGACGCTGAACGCAGCACCCAAGCAACGGACAAAATCATTTGGCTCGAGCCGGTTGAAGATGGTCCACGCCGGGCCGATCTCTGGAATAAACTCATCGCCGGTAATAGGCCGGGGCAGTTCTAGCACATGCGCTACGGCATTGGTTTCAAATTGGGGCTGTTGCTGGCCACCTTTAGTCTGGGCGCAATGGGGATCGTTGGCTATTATGCGTACGCCAGTAGCCGTGTCACTTTGTTGGACGCGGCGCAGCGCGACATGCTGACGGCGACACACGTGTTGGGGCGCAGTTTTAAGGCCAATATCAAAAAAATTTCTGATGACACCTTAATGCTGGCCCGTTTACCCACGACCCTGCAGTTGGCCCAGGAAGGCATTGTCACAGCGGGGCATCAACGATGGCTGGCAGACACTATGACGGCCATGATGGCGGTGAATTCAGAGTATTTCCAGATTCGTTTGATTGGCGCGAAAGACCACGGTCTCGAACTGGTTCGTGTCGACCGTGCGGACAACACATTGTTGAATATAACGGCAGATGAACTACAGGAAAAAGCCCACTACGACTATGTCTTTAATACGCTGGTGCTGAAACAGGGACAAATTTACTTGTCTGACATCAGACTGAACCAGGAGCTGGGCTCCCATGCCGGCTTGCACCAACCCACATTGAGGGTGGCGACGCCAGTAGTTGACCGCACGGGCAAGGTGCTGGGCCTGGTGGTGGTCAACCTGGATCTGAATGGTCTGTTTGACCGCCTCAAGTCTGATTTACCCGAGGCTTACCAGCTGTACCTGAGCAACCGTTTTGGTGATTATTTGATTCACCCCAACGCAGACCAGGTTTTTGGTTTTGAGCAGGGCCGTAGAATTTTGATTCAAGACGTTTTCGAACCTGTGGCTGGCCTGATAAGTGGAGAAAAAACCAGCATGGCTAGCATAATAGCGGCGACATCGGAGGCCCCTTTGGGGCTTGTTGCTTCGTTTGTTCGCTTGCCCTTTGGCGGAGCCGACGACCAACGTTTTGTTATTTTGGGTCTAACGCAACCGCTCCAGACTATCGTCGAGAGCACGCAACAGGCGGGCTTGACCATGCTCAGGATGATTGTTGCGCTGGCGGCGCTGGCCTTGCTTTTAGCCGCGCTGGTATCGCGCGCAGTAACCGGTCGGCTCAAACCCATGGTGCAGGCCATGGCACTGTTTTCAAGGACGCAAGTCGTGACGCTGCTGCCTTATCACCGCCAGGACGAAATTGGCTTGCTGGCCTGCAGTCTTAACGACATGCAAGCCACCGTGGTCGCGACTCTGAAGGCGTTGAATGAGAGTCAGAAGAACCTTAAACATCTGGCACAACATGATTCATTGACCGGTTTGCCCAACCGTGCCTTATTTGAAGACCGTTTGCAGCAAGCCACGGCACAGACGCGGCGTGCTCAGTCGCATGTCGCCCTGCTATTTTTTGACCTGGATGGCTTCAAGTCCATGAACGATCGTTACGGCCACCACGTGGGTGATTTGCTGCTGAAAGAGGTTGCCCGGCGGATCCGCGACTGTGTTCGCACCGCTGACACCGTCGGTCGCTTGGGGGGGGATGAGTTTGTCGTGCTGTTGAGCTACGTGGCACATGCGCAGGATGCGATGCGGGTTGCCGAGAAAATTTGCATCGCACTGCATCAGCCCTTAGCTCTGGATGACCAGCAACTGGTGATTGCGGCCAGCATTGGTGTGGCAATTTGTCCAGAACATGGCCATGATGCCCAGACCCTCTCACAACATGCTGATGCCGCCATGTACCAAGCCAAGGCCGCCGGTGGCAACCAGGTCAGGCTGTTTGGCGTGTGACCACCTGGTCAAGCGGTGAGCGCCGCCAGCAGCGCCGCATCAAAGGCCTGCGCTTGTTCGAACTGGACCCAGTGTCCGGCGTCTTCGATCCACTGCAGCTGCTGAAAAGTCGGGGCGGTTTGCAAGGCGGATGCCAAAGCCTCTTGACGCTGCAGGTAGAGTGCATCTTCGCGACCGTAAATGGCATGCACCGGGCACAGCACGCTTTGCAGCGCCTGCAGCAGGGCGTCGGTATAGGCCAGTCGACGCCCGTTCATGCGGCTGCGTACGGTGTTGTCGGTGTGAATGCGCAGGGCCAACGCTGTGATGGCCTCGGGCCGGTAAAGCATCAGGGCCGCCATGTTCTTGCGATGGATGGCTTGCCGCTCAGCCAGGTCGCTCACATGGCGCCAGGCAAAAAGGGGTACGGTGTTGCGTGAGGCCAGCCCCATACCGGGTGCGCCCACCAGCACGAGGCGTCGCACGCGGGCCGGAAACTGCGCAGCCAGAAAGCCCGCAACCATACCGCCAAAAGAAAAACCGATCAGGTCGCAGGCAACCTCTCCCAGCAGGCTTTGCAAGCCTTGCACGATCGGCCCGATCATCACATCGGCATCATGGCCGGAGTCGGGTTTGTCCGAGTCGCCAAAGCCCGGCAGGTCGGGCGCATAAACCCGTCGCCCCGAGCGCAACAAAGGCGCGATGTTGTGCAGCCAGTGGGTCCAACTGCCGCTGCCGCCGTGCAACAGGACCACTGGAGGCAGATCCGGGCTGGCGTTGCCGGGAGTCGCTTGCCAGGCATGCCAGACCAGAGTGCCCGTACCACACGGGGTTTCAAGCCGGGTGGCGCTGCTTTGCAGGCGTTGAATATCGGTTGGGAGTGGAGTGGCAGGGGTGGATGGCATGCCCCGTTATACCTGTTCGCCCACTGCCGCTTCAGGTGGCTATCTGGCTCAACTCATGTTCCACGGCTTCGTGGTTTTTCAGCATTGAAGCCGAAGGCAGGTTCAGGCGGCTGACCACCACTGTGGCGAGCCAGGCCAAAATAAAGCCGGGCACGATTTCATAGAGACCGAACCAACCGAATTGCTTCCAGACCAGTACCGTGATGGCACCCACCAGAATGCCGGCCAGTGCGCCGTTGCGCGTCATGTGCGACCAGAACAGCGACAGGATGATGACCGGACCAAAGGCGGCGCCAAAACCGGCCCAGGCGTAACTCACCATGCCCAGCACCTTGGCCTCGGGGTCGCCGGCAATCACGATGGCCAGCAGCGCAATGGTCATCACCATGGCACGACCAACCCACACCAGTTCCTTTTGGCTGACATTTTTACGCAAAAAGGTGCGGTAAATAT